>NZ_JBOEFX010000122.1:194-85539 GCF_050633125.1 Lewinella sp. | reverse complement strand
GCCAGGGAACCGGAGGGAATCCTCTTATTTCTTTATCTTTAAACCTGAATTATTAGGAAAAACTACTGACACACTTTATGCAATACTACCGGCGCAACCCCATCAGTTACAACTGGTGGGGCCGTCTACTCGATTCTATGCCGTTTTTAATTCTTCCAAAATTGCCATTTCTTCTTTGTTTGCCCCGTTAATTTACTCACCATATCATCAATCAATTTCCAAGATTCATCTCTTGAAACAAATGTTATCAAACCAATTTCCTGATTTAATTCACTTGCAGCTTTTAGTTTATGGTGTCCGTCAATCACATAGTTTGCCAAACACCAATGAGTTCCAAAGTCAGGATTAACCTCTTCACCATTAATCAAAGGATATTCTTCACTTGTCTTAACATCGAGTACTCCAATTGAAACAACTATTGGTTTTTCACCTTTTGAAATCTTTTCTTTGTAAAATTCTACTCTTGATTCGTTTAATTCATTTGTCTTGTATAGTGGAACAAAGAAGTTAAAAAATGCTTCTTTATGGTCATATTTCATTTTTCCAAAATCCTCAAGAGGTTCTCGATAATAATTATTGTATTCAGTTTCTTCTGGTTTCAAAGATTCTTCGTCAAAGTCATCTCTCCAAGCTTCTCTCTGTTCCTTCTTGAAATAGTTATTATCGCTTTCACTGGTTACAATTTCAGGTTTAATTCTCGAGTTAAGAACTAAATAATTTCCGTTTGGAATTATCTTAGACAATTCACTAACTGTCGATTTTGTCAATTCAAGATTCCCATCATTCAGTGATTCAATTAGGTGCTTTTCATTAAAATTAATTTCTAAGCTCTTTGACTGCTTTATAAAGAAGAATTCACAAGTTCCACATACATTACCGATGTGATACATTTTTTCCTTATCCAATGAGATAAACCTATCCCATACTTTCCAAGAACCACCACCTGTTGTTTCAAATGTGATTCTCGACTTATGGTTTTCAACTTTGAATTCTATTTTATCTTCGATTTTCATTTCTTCCTAATGGCATAGAACTCCGGCTACTGCGCCGTGCGCAGCGAAGCGGAGCATGGACGTAGTAGCAAAGTTAGGCACCGTATTCTTATTCATATGATATATCGCCAATATGAATATTACCTCCGGCTGAAATACTACCTGATACAACATTTTTGTTTATACTAATCTTTACATCTTCTTTTAGACCGTCCTCCTGACTAAATCTCATCGTGGCATAAACCTTAAAGAAAGGATTTCTTATCGAATATTCTTTTGATTTTTCATCTAAATACAACATTGCGTCATCGTTCTTAGAATCCGAAAGATTCTTTAAATAAGTTGTCAAATTACTAGAAGGGTAGTCCTGATAAACTTCTCTAATTTTTGAAAGAATCTCAGAATGACTAGCAGACTCTTTTCCTAAATTGACTAGAGCCTTCAGTATAATTTTATTATTTTTATACTTTCTTGTTCTTTCTACATTTACTGCCTCATCGAAAACACCCTTCATTGTACCTGATTTACTATGAACGTACTTTTCAACTGCAACTCTCAAATCTTCTTCTGTAAAAACAATCTTTTTTCTTTGCTTTCCATATATACCTTTACTTAAACACATATTTAGACAAAGCTGATGACATACAGCCCCAAGGCTACCAGACAAAGAGACAATCTTGTTTTTCAATTCCTTGGTAAATTCAATGTTCAATAAAAAAGAGCCTTTATTAATAATTTCAGAAAGTTCCCTTTGAGACATTAATGGAACATGAATCTGTTCAAGTCTTTCGAATAATTCATCATCATAATCGACGATCTCTCGAGCTGTCTCAACAGCACCAATAACAATTATCTTAGTATCGGGAAATTCAAAAGAAGTATCTTTGAAAAGCTTCATCAGTTGAGCTATCTTCTCTTTTTCTTCATCTTCAACCTTATGAAAATCATCTATTACCCAACAAGCATTTACCGCTCCAATGAATTTAGCCAAATTTTGAGCAGTTAACTGGGGAGGAATGATTCTTTCCTTTTTACCTGAATTTTCCTCACTTGAATTTGCCTTCAACGCTAGTGAAATATTTAGATACTTCGCACTAATATCTCCTCCGATGCTATTCGAAATTTTGTTATTTTTTTCGCTAGTATAATAAGGGTCAAGTTGATCAAATGCATCCAATAAAAGGTTCTCAATAGTAGTACCTTTCATACACTGACTGTAAATGTACCTCTCATAAACTTGGTCTAATTTGTTTCTGACAAGAGTAGTTTTCCCACTTCCTGAATAACCATAGACTGCGATTTGCTTTCCTGGAGTGTAAAGTGCGTCTACTAGTTGATCATTGACGGTACTTCTGTCTATGAATGTTATTTTAGCGGGCTGTGACGGTGTAAATATTTGATTTGTTTTCATATAATTGAATTGTTTACTATATAATGATACATTAATTGTGTCAATAATACAATGCAATAAGATACAAGCATTTTAATAATTCAAATATTTATAATTTTTAATGGTGCCTAACTCCTTTTATACGCAATGAAAAACATCTCCACATTCCCTAAATCACCCACTCACCTCCACCGTCTTAAAGTCAGAAGGAGCTACGATTACATAAGCATCTCCTTCTTTATCGATAACCTGAATCGCGACACCGTCAATAAACAGTTGTTGTGGCTCAAAGGGAAGGCCAAATAGCTTGATTTCAAAAGCCGATAGATCACCCTCGTATTTACCTTCGATTTTTTGTTCTATCAGGAAGCTGTTTTTGCCAGAAGAAGTCGTGTATTTATGATGGCGGTATTGCCCTTTCTCATGCTCATAGCCCTCTCCGGCATCCTGGTAAAAACTGCTCTCTACGTTGTCTTTTCCGTAATAGGCTCTTAGTTCCACGGTTTCTATATTTAGTTCGTAAACGTACTGTTGTACGGGATAATTAGGGATGATAGCCCCACCACGTACATATAAAGGAATGGTGTCTTCCTTTACGGACTGCCGGTGATTGCGAGGTCCTACGTAATGATTTCCATTGTAGTAGTTGACCCAATCGCCGCTGGGGAGATAAGTGTTATGAGATTTAACTCCTGGTTTCACCACAGGGCTCACCAGCAGGTGGTCGCCAAGCATGAATTCATTTTCTCGTTTTTGTGCCTTTTTATCCGTCTGGTCTTCAAAAGCGAGGCTTCTTAAAACTGGTGTTCCTTGCTGTACATTTTGGTAAACACTGGTGTACAGGTAGGGGAGGAGCCGGTAACGAAACTCAATGGCTTTACGTGCCTGGCTGGTATACGGTTCTCCAAAAACCCAAGGCTCCTGATCCAGGCGCAGGGTAGCTTCCGATGCTTTGATGGCATCTGCATCTGCCTCGGCGGCGCCATCAATGTTGTTGCCCATCGAGTGAACACGGAAAACAGGATGAAAAATACCAAGCTGTAGCCAGCGAATAAGCAATTCCGGACTCGGCTGATTAACAAAGCCACCAATGTCGGTACCCACTAGCGAGAAGCCAGAAATACTTAGTCGTTGGCACTGGCGGTTGGCCAATTCCAGGTGCTCCCAGCTCGCTACGTTATCTCCCGTCCAGACGGCCGCATAGCGTTGGCCACCGGAGAAGGATGCTCTGGTGAGTACGAAAGGTCGCTTTTCGGGCTTGATAGATTTTAGTCCATCATAAGTACCGCGCGACATTTGCTGTCCATAAATGTTGTGCACTGGCTTGTGATCGCTTGGATGGCCATCGTTGTCGTGCATCACATGATCAGGAAAAGTGAGGCTGTTGACTTTGAAAACTGCCGGCTCGTTCATGTCGTTCCAAAAACCGCTGATGCTGTTGTCTTCATAAAGCTCACGGTATAGCTCGCCCCACCATTTACGGACATCCGCGCGGGTGTAGTCGGGCCATACACAGTCGGCAGGCCATACCGGCCCGCGCATAAGCTCACCATTAGCCCTTCGGCAGAAATAATCTTTCTCTACCCCTTGTTGGTAAACGTGGTAATCCTTGTCGACCCTAATACCCGGATCAATCATGACGACGGTTTGGAATCCTTGTTCCGCAATGTCGCGAATCATTTCCCCTGGTTTTGGGAAGTAGTCCTGGTTCCAGGTGAAACAACGGTACCCATCCATATAATCAATATCCAGATAGATGGCATCGCAAGGAATTTGCAATTCCCGGAAGGTATCCGCTAGTTTTCTAACCCTGGCTTCCGGATAATAACTCCACCGGCATTGGTGAAAACCCAAGGCCCACAATGGCGGTAGTTCTGGTGTGCCAGTAAGCTGGTGGTAGGATTGCGCAACCTGGTTCAATTCGGGGCCATAGCAGAAGAAATAATCCATTTCTCCTCCTTCTGCCCACATGCGTACAGTTTCGTCTTTTTGCGAATCAAAATCAAAGTGAGTCCGCCAGGTATTGTGTAAAAAAATGCCATAAGCCTGGTCGTTTTGCAGGCCGTAGTAGAAAGGTACTGTCCGGTACAGCGGATCTTTTTCTTTGTGGTAGCCGAAAGCATCGCTGTTCCAATTGTCAAAAGAGCGGCCTCGCAAATCAAGACTCCAGCTTTTATCACCTAGGCCATAAAAAACTTCTTCTTTGGCTGTTTTAAAGCTGACCCGAAGGTGATCCGTCCCGTCTAGGATCGTTGCTCGCTGGAGGTAGGATTCTTGTTCTTCCAGGATCGTTTTTTTGCCGTCTTTGGTGTGAAAGGATATCCGGCAATCCTTTTTTTGGATGCGACAACTTATACTTGCAGAGATAATAAATATTTGTTGTTTATCCTCTTTGACAGTAAAGTCTACCGACTTCGGATTTCGATCCGGGTGCAGTGCATAGGATGGCTGATTAGCAAATTTTTCAACAGCGTATCGAACCCTCCAAGTCGTATCTGTCCATAATTCAATCCGGAGTTTTATCTCTCCTTCGGTAGTGATTTCCAAAGTGTTATCATCAATCTTTTGGTACTTGATGACCTTGTTGATTTGCTTTACCTGGAAAACATCTGGATACCGTTGACTGGTTTCCGTTGCTGTATCAGCTACCAAATGAGGAGCAGGATCAAAGGGGGCTCGTTTTTTAGTCTTTCTTGCCATTGTCTATGCACTTCTGTATTTTGCCTTGCAATAATACTAAAAGTAGCTATTTTCACCACATCACTAGACTTTAATAGTAAAGATTAAAGGATATAAACAGTTCTATGAGCCAGACAAATTTCCCTTCCGTATTAGCAGTAGGCGAGTTATTGATTGATCTCATCAGTAGTTCTTATGCGGAATCATTTGATGATGTAACTTCTTTCGAGCGTATTGTTGGTGGCAGCCCTGCCAATATGGCTAGTAACCTTAGCCGCCTTGGGCAGCATGCAGCTTTAGTCGCCAGTATCGGTAAAGATGACATGGGAGATTATTTGCAGAAATTTGTGAATAATTTATCGTTGGATACTTCTGGCGTTCATCAAGTTCCTTATCCTACGACGTTGGTTTTGGTAACAAAATCTCAACAGGTCTCCAATTTTGAAGCTTATCGCCTGGCGGATTGCCAAATCTCTAAGAAGCAACTACCTGATGATTTGCTTGAGGCAGTGAAAGTATTCCATACCACCTGTTTCGCCTTGAGTAAAGACCCCGCACGTACAACGATCTTAAACGCGGCCAGTAAAGTCGCCGCAGCAGGAGGGCAGCTGAGTATTGATGCCAACTATGCTGCTAAAATTTGGCCAGATCAGGCCGAAGCGCAAGAAATTGTAGCCACCTACTGTAGCTACGGTGCAATGGTGAAGTTTAGTGATGTGGATTGGGAGCGATTATATGGACACCCTATTGATAAACCTGCAAGCGCTGCATCCTTTTTGCATGGGCTTGGCGCCAAAACAGTCTGTATTACCCTGGGAGAAAAAGGTTGCTTTGTCAGTAGCGAGGAAGGCCAGCATTTTGTTCCATCTCGCCCGATTGAGGTGGTAGATACAACGGGGGCTGGCGATGCCTTTTGGTCAGGTTTCCTTTGTGCATACATTGATGGATATAACCTGTACCAATGTGCACTTGCAGGCCGACGCATGGCAGAAATTAAGCTACAGCATTTTGGTCCACTTCCAGGAAAAGTAGATAAGCGGATTCTCTACCTTGATTTTCAGCAAGAATAAGTCTGGTAAATTATTGCTTGTCTTCTTCTGACCTTTTAGCATTAAGGATGCCTAAATCATGGGCTCTTTTCTCCCAATTTTGACGAGCAAGATGCTGCATGTCTTCTGTATTGTCGAGTTCGTCAACGATTTCTAGGCCAAGAAGTGTTTCAATGACATCTTCGAAGGTAATGATCCCCGCCATGCCGCCAAATTGCCCAATAACTAGCGCTATTTGCTCTTTGGTACTCAAAAGATGATTGAAAACGGATTGGATAGTCTGATCTTCCTTGACGACTGTTATTGCACGCGAAATATCCTTTAACTTGGTCTCTCCGTCCTTTTTTACCAACCGATCTAGTATNNTCTTTGAGGACATAGCCAGTAATATGGTCTTTGGAACCTTCAAAAATTGGAATCCGGCTAAAAGGCAATTCAGGATTAGCGGTATAAAATTCCTGGATAGTCATTTCCTGATTAGCGGCCTTTACGACGGTGCGTGGAGTTAGAATAGAGCGAGTTTCAATCAAATGAAACCTCATCAAGTTATCAATGATTGTCGATTCACCTGCATGAAAAACACCTGATCGAGTACCCATTTGGGCCATCGCAGCAAGTTCTTCTCTACTGATCTCTGTCCCATGCCCTTTACCTTTCATTTTTTTTGTAACAAAGTCACTCATCCACACGAGTGGCGTCATCAGGAAGGTGACGATTTTCAGGCTTTTAGCTGTGAAAATAGAGAAGGTTTTCCAGTTGTTGGCTCCCAAGGTTTTAGGGATAATTTCCGAAAGGATAAGTACACCTAAGGTCATCAATGCAGCTATTAGTCCCGTAAATGGAACATCAAATAAACCAAAAAAACTGAAGCCCCCGGTGCCATAATAGGCTTCAGCCTGCTTTCCTACTAGAATCGCACCAACTGTGTGTGCTACAGTATTTAACGAGAGAATTGCAGAGATATGTTGATCTCTATCCTTTTTTATATCCTTGAGTAGTTTGCCATTTGCCGTACCAGTTGCAGCTTGCGCTTCTGCATAAGAATCTGGTATACTCAATAGCACCGCTTCCCAAATAGAACAGAAGAAGGAGAAGATAATCGCTAAGCCAGCATAGATTAACAGCAGTATCATAGTTGTTTTTTAGCTTATTTTGAATTGCAAAGGTAAAAAAGAAAGGGACTTCCAGCGCTACCGGAAATCCCTTTCTTTTAGGTCGGAATAGCTACTAAGGCTACTCGATGTAAAGATTCTGATATTCAATAATAGGATCGCTCGGTCCCAAGTTATTAAGTCTACGAAGTTGCTCTGGTGTCGTGCCGTATCTACGGGCTATACCATAAAGACTCTCGCCTGAAGCTACCACGTGAATCCGTCGTTGAGTGCTGGCAGGCTGGTAGTATTCGTCTGGCCGCGAAGTACGTACTGCATCGTAACTGATAGGCGTATTAGGTGATGGATAAGGGCTACCGTAAGAAGACGGCGTTGCTGTTCTGTTCGTGCTTGCAGGAGCCACAGGATTGCCGAAGTCAGTGGTATTGCCAATAGCCCGAGGAGAACTACCTTTTTCCTCTAGTGCTGACATCGAACGGTTAGCTGCCGGTGCATTGTAAGAGTTAGGGATAGCATTGTAATTGCTTGTAGCGCTACGACTAGTAGTTGTGACAGGTACCGTAGGAGGAGAGTAGCTTGTCAACCCTCCGCTATTTCTTACAACCACCTGAGAACTACCTGGATTGATAACATTCGAACTAGCTGCTGGAGTACGTGCTACAAGGTCAGTAGAAGGTGCTATACGGCCACCAGTTGCATTGTAACTATTTGGCGTTGTAGTCGTTGATGTTTGGTTTGGAACTACTGCTCGGTTAGTGGTCGTAGTAGCGCAATCACAATCTGTGGTCTTCAAACGCTGACCTACTTTTACATAGTCATTAGGGCCAAGCTCATTGATGTCGCGGAATTTCTTGCTGGTATATCCGTATTCCAAAGCAATGGAGGCAACGGTTTCTCCTGGTTTAACAATATGCATGTTCTGATTGTCCGTCATGATCCGCTGGGTATTGCTTTGATCATAAGGTACAAGACCGCCAGATAGGGTAGTTGGCTGACTGGTGTTGTTTACAAAACCACGGCTGACTAACTCAGGAGCAGTATTACTGGTAGCAGGAGCAACCTGCAATACTTGGCCACGACGAATGGTATTTGAACTAAGGTTGTTCCATGCCTTTATTTCTGCGACATCTACATTGTACTTGCGGGAAATACCATATAGGGTTTCGCCAGAAGCCACGGTATGGGTAGAGGGCCCGTTGGTACTTGGCGTGGTTTCTGTCATAATACTAGTTGTAGGTTGGTTCGTATTGGCAACCACATTGCGAGGTGTATTAACAACGTTTCCTGTGGGAAGAATCGCTCCTGAAGGCAGGTTGCCTGGAGGATTAATCCGAGAGTTGCTGGCATTATAGTTTGTAACAGTATTTGCAGCACCTTGCTGTGCGCCGATCACCGCCTTCTGTGATCCAGGCTCCGTGCCACATACTTCCTGAATGTAGCGATCGGCAGAACGGCCATTTACCTTATTGAGAACAATCGTGTTATTCGCGGCAGCTGAAGCATTGGCTCCACTCCGTTCTTCTACAATGCCTAATTCTGGTGTAACAACTAAGTCTGTCAGAGGATAAGCTGATTGTGGAGAAAGCTGGCGGAATAAGTAAGATCCTGTACAGTCATTTTCCAGTCGGCCTTCGAAATAGACTTTAGCACCTGGGTTGTTAATTGCGATATTTTCTCCAATGGTACCAAACTCGGTGTCAAAACGGAAACGATACTTAGGAGAATCGTAGCTAAGTACACTGCCATTCTTGGAATAGTAAGCAGCTACAGCTACCCTGGAAATAGTGAATTTCTTGTCACTTTTAGGATAAACAAGGTAGACTTCGTCAATATTTGCGTTGATTCGGCGCATAAGACTTTGGTCAAAGCCTCCGCTATTGCAATACAAATAGGGTTCGGGGAGGTAGTTTTGCTCACGAGAGCTTTCTTCACCGACCTCTAGGATAAGTTTTTCGCCAGAGCGAATGTTAACGTGATAAACGAGGTAGTCACCTTTACCATCTGGCCTGCTCATATCATACTCAAGGCGATCCATACAAGCAGGATCAAAAAGGATAAAGACCTGAGCGGCAGTCAGGGAGATACTCAAGGCCATAAAAAGACCGAGTAGTAATGGGATTCTATTGCGCATCATGGAAAAAATGTATTTTCTTACAGCGAAAGGTAAAGCAAATTCACCTTCTAAACAACAACTTATTGGAAAAGGTGTAACTTAAACGCTGTCATATGGGTAATAATTGTCAGATTTTGATGAAATCATTGGTCATATTGCAATACCTAAACAACTTTAACGCTTTTTTATTTTAAAAATACTATCACGTTAAGTGCAACTCCGATTAAATCTTACCCACTACCAGGAACTTCTTGAAGTAAAACAAGACGATGGTAAACGCTGGTTGCGCGATCCTATTCGTAATAAGTGGCTGGTGTTGCAACCAGAAGAAATGGTTCGCCAGCTGTTGATCCAATACCTGTTAGATGTTTTGGGTGTCAACAAGAACAGGATAGCGATTGAGCGTGGCCTTAGTGTCAATGGCTTACAAAAACGTTGCGATATTCTCATCTTCGATCAAGCAATGGAACCCTGGCTATTGGTGGAATGCAAAGCACCAAGTGTTCCCTTACGCCAGTCGGTGTTTCGCCAGATTGCAACCTACAATATGCCTCTTCATGTCCCTTATTTACTGGTATGCAATGGGCCAGAGGCTTATTGTTGCTCCATAGATTTTTCTAAAGAAAGCTACGAATTTCTTGAAGAACTACCTGTTTACCCTGGGGCTTAATACCCACTCACATCATCATCGGGATTGCGAGGATCACCGACAGCCAGATAACTACCATCAGGCAAACGCTGAATAGCTTTGATGACTGCCATCCGGTTGACGTCGCGGAATTGGTGGCCCATTGCACTAAGTTCGCTTTTTACTTCTTCTCCTAAAGCCGTTGGCTCTACCCATATTTGATCTGGCAACCACTGGTGGTGGAAACGGGGTGCAAAAACAGCAGAATCGAGTGGCATCCCAAATTCAGCAACATTAATAAATACCTGGAAAACAGCTGTAATGATGGTGGACCCTCCTGGCGCACCAAGAACCATAAACAACTGGCCATCTTTTTCAATAATGGTAGGTGTCATGGAGCTAAGCATTCTCTTGCCAGGCTGGATGGCGTTTGCTTCTGCACCCAGAAGCCCAAACTGGTTGGGCGTGCCAGGTTTGATACTGAAATCATCCATCTCGTTATTGAGGAAGAAACCAGCACCATCAACAACAACCTTACATCCGAAATTAGAATTCAGGGTAGTGGTGAGTGAAACAGCATTGCCTTCGGCATCGACGATAGAAGTATGGGTCGTCTCGAAACTTTCTTTCATGTTGACAAAGTTCCCCGCCGCGAGGTGATCACTGATGCTGGCACTGTCTGGCTGGAAATCATCCATCCTATAGTGGAGGTAGTTTTCATCAATGAGGGAATCCAATGGCACTGGGTAAAAATCACTGTCTCCTAAATATTCCGAGCGATCAGCATAAGCACGGCGTTCTGCTTCTACCATGAGGTGTGTAGCTGCCGTACTATGAAACCCGTATTCGTTGAGGGGGGCACTCTCTACCATCCCGAGCATTTGTAGTAGCGCAACTCCACCGCTTGAAGAAGGAGGCATAGAGATGATTTTGTAATCATCATAATTACCCGTAATAGCTTGCCGCCAAGAAGGCTCGTAGTTGGCCAAATCTTCGGCAGTAATCATTCCATTGCCGCTTTGCATTTCTTTTACGATCAAATTAGCTGTTTCTCCCTGATAAAAACCAGCCGCCTTTTTTGCTTTGATACGCTTAAGGGAGGCAGCTAAGTCAGCTTGAATGAGCAGGTCACCTGTTTGCCACAGCTCTTTTACAAATGGACATTCTTTGGTGTTAAACGCCAGAAATGCCTCTTGGAAACCATTGAGCCGATCGGCCTCTGTTACTGAAACAGGAAAGCCATTTTTGGCAAGTTCAATTGCTGGCTGCACCAAATCTTCCCAAGGGAGCTTTCCATAGCGCTCGTGAGCAGCGGCTAACCCAGCTACGGTGCCTGGCACCCCTGCGGCAAGGTGTCCTTTGGTACTGAGGCCATCGACGGGATTGGCCAAACTATCGAGGTACATGTCGCGGCTGGCTGCTGCTGGTGCTTTTTCTCGATAATCGAGTGCATCGGTACTGCCATCATTGCCACGATAAACTAAAAAACCACCACCACCAAGGTTGCCGGCACGAGGGTATACAACGGCCAAGGCAAACTGTACAGCCACAGCTGCATCTACAGCATTTCCACCTTTCTCCAAAATGTCGTTGCCAACTTGAGAAGCTAAAGGGTGGCCACTAACAACAGCAGCATGGGGGTATTCTCCACGTTTTTCCGCCGAGTAAGTAGCGGCAGGTTCCGTTCTGCAACTGCTCAGAAAAAGGGCAATAGCCAATAGAATAATGGTATGGCTTGAAAAAGTTGGTATGGTTCTTGGATTCATAGCTATTGAAGGCTTGATTTTTTCTTTGGAGAAGATGAAGCTGAACATGGGATGACATTTACAGGGAGTAAGATAATAATCAATTCTTATTTCCATAGTATGGGCAATAGGTAAGGGTTAACGGTGGGGACCATTAACATAATCTATTGCCCTTTTTCTTTCTTGGTGAGCCAATTTCGTAGATGCAAGAATTTTTCAATAGGAGCATTGGCATCGTACTTTTCTAAAATAGACGCTTGCTGGTTAGATAATTCTTTACCTGGCTTGGCTTGTATCAATATTTTCAGGAACTCTAGTAGCCAGTTATCCATGTCTTCTGGAGGAATGCCAGCTTGCCGAAATTGGCGCTTGCTATTGACCAGAGTGTTTTCCAGCCATTCCCAGTTCCCCGTCTCATAATGAGCCAATAAGTAGAGCAAATGGGCATAACGGTAAATAGCCTGTTTTAGATCGGGCCTTTGCTGGTAAATAGGCGTTAGGAAATCAAGCGCTAGGATATAGTCTCCATAGTGAAAAGCAAAAAGCCCTCCCAGATGCATCAAACTCGCGTGTGCCGGAGTACCAAGTTCCTTTTGGTATTCTTTTATGCCATTCTTTAGGGGAATCAGCAAGGAGTAGCCACTGGCAAAGTCTTGCTGTTGTAAAAATGCATTCAGTTCTAGCTGAAAGCTCCAGGTGAATGCCTTTACTTGTATGTTTTTTATTTTCCGAAAGGACTTTTGTTTAGGTAAAGACCTTAATTTTCCTAAGCCTTTATATAGCTCTTCGTACTCCTCTAGTTGAAGTTGGTCAATCAAGAGGTTGTAGAATACCGAGAGGTAACGATTGGGTACGCCGCGATGTGCGTTTAAGCAACTCTCAAGTAATTTGAGTTGTAACAAATTGTGCTTATAGGCTGCTGCGAAGCGCTGTTCCTGAAAAGCTTGCAGCGCCATCATTTGTTGATAATCCGCCTGCCCCATTGTACTGATCGTTTCAGACGGAACCGGATAGCGTTGTGTGTTTTGATCTGCTGTATTGCCGTAGAAATGCCGCTGGTAGGCATGGATTTTTTGCCACTTAAGCGTTTGCTCTTCTTGGAGAATACTGTTGTTGAGGGTTGATTGTCGCTGCCATTTATCGATGGCTTTTATTGGGTCGCCTTTGCGTAGTGATTGCTCTAGCAGCATTTGCTTTATTCGAATAGCTTCTGGCCAGCAATTGTATATTTCTTTATCTATTATCAGCTGAATAGCCTTGTCAAGAAGCTTCTCTGCCTGTTTGGGTAAATTTCTTGCAATAAGGAGGTAGGCCTGATGTAACTTTCGTTTGATTTTTTCCTCTTCATCTTGTTCAAGGTGATACCAATGAAGTGCATCAAGTAGCTTTTGATAAAGCTGATGTTTAATGACCGCTTTTTGCGAGTAGAAAGGTTTATTCTTCAGACTTTCGTCTAAAATGGCTTCGTCCCAATTTTCCATGTTTCGGATAATCGCAAACATCAAGTAATAGTGTGGAGACTTCTTTTGGCCAATATGCGCAAACATATGAAAATAACGCTGTTCGCTTTTATTCATACTTTTGCACAAATGATATAAAAAGTCAGACGCTATTTTCATTATAAGATTTTAATTAATGATAGTAGTCAAAGGTAGTAAATAAAGGAGATCGGTGTTATTTTAACTCATTTAGAGATTTAATCAATGGTGGTACTTTGATTTGTTTTCAGGTGCTTTAGCCACTTACATTTGTTGAAAATAAAATCATTAAGATGAAATACATAACACTATTGTCGATCTACGCAGCTTTATGTTGGCCACTTGTTCTTGCAAGTCAGGTTATTGAAAGCAGTCATGCATTTTTTAAACCCAGTCAAGTCAATGACTGGCTGGTTCATAATGATGAATTGTTATTGGCGACTGATGTAGGCGTCTTTGTCTTTGACGAGAATGCAGATGTACTACTAGATCACTGGACGGTAGCATCAGGGAACCTTCCTTCAAATAGAGTAGAGTCCATTACGGTTAACCCTCAAACACAAGGACTTTATATAGGCACTTATGACATTGGTGCGGCTCTTCAGGCACCTGACGGTACTTGGGCTAGCATGCCTTTTCCGGAAGAAATGGTGAATAGCTTTAACCCAATTCTTACTTACACGCTGGCTTTTGATCAGCAAAATCGCCTGCTTATTGGCACCAATCAAGGTCTTTGGCGTTTGACAGATGGAAATAGCTGGGAAAATTTCGGGCCGAATTACTTCAGTAATTGGATACACAGCGTGTGGGAAATTATTGAATCTCCTGCGGGTGAAATCTTCATTGGAGGAAACGCTGTTGCCAAAGTTACTGGTGATGAGTTTGAAATCATCAGTCCTACAGATGGAGGGGGGACTGATTTTTTTGCCTACAGTGATATTGATCTTCATATTCAATCAGATGGTAGTCTATGGGCATTTAGTGATGTAGGTGTAGGTGCTAAGTACAAAGACGGGGAATGGGACATTTTCTCGCCTTTTGATAGTGAACCTGTGATGATGTTAAATGCGGAAGGTTTTGTTTTAGAAGATGAAGAAGGAACTTTGTGGAAGTATACTCGGAACAATACTTTTTTCAAATATTCTGATAACACATGGGAAAGCGCCACAGATAATTTGCCTTTTGACTTAGATCGCCCAGATTTTGTCTTTGATAATGCTGGCGAACGACTAGGGGTCAGCGACGGCGTTTTGTATGAACTAACCCCTAACACCACCAATCCAGCGCATGATCTTGCTGATTGGCTTTGGGAAGAGGATGATTTATGGATTTTTAAAAATGATTCAGAGGGAAATGTTTGGGCAAAATCAACAGCTTTTAGTCTAATCAATCTGACAACAGGCGAAGAACTCGACCTGTCAAACTTGGGGCCGCAAAATTATTTCTCGGACTATCATTTTGGAACAAATGGTGTACTCTGGCTACAGGGGCCAAGTAATTCCTTGTTTTACCTGATCGATGGAGAATTGATTGCTACTTATAATGCTGAGAATTCCGGCTTTAATTCGGATAGCTATATCCGTGACTTTACCCTCAGTGAAGATGGAACACCTTGGGTTTTAGATGGCGGGCAATATGTTTATACTTTACAAAATGGTGTTTGGCAAGAAGTGACCAGCTTTTCAGTAGCTAACACCGTGTTTGATCTACAACCGGGCACCGGGAATCAATGTTTTTTAAGCCGTTTAGGAAACGGGATAATCGAAATTATGGAGTTATCCCCTGAAGGTGTGACCAATATTGACCTACCTGAAAACTGGAATTTCAGCTACTTTACCTCTTTTGCCGCAGAAGTACCTGGGCAGTTATGGACCTATAATGTTCAAACTTCAGAATTAGGTAAGTGGGATGGTGTAAACTGGGATATCTTATCATTTCCCAATGATTGGGAGGAAGATGATCGTCCACTTCACTTCAGAGAAGAAAATGGTCAGATTTGGATGACGGGTAGCTACCAAATGGCTTTTTATGATGGTGAACAATGGAATTACTATGACCATGCAGACCGTCTTTGGGACACCTCCAGGATTTACTATGCCGCAATGGACAGAGAAGGGACTATTTGGATGACCCACAATGGTGTGCAAATACTTACCCAACTAACAACAAACTGGGGAATCACAGCTGTTGGTACACTTCCGTCGCTTGCACAGGAATCAACACTTCGTATCTGGCCCAATCCTGCTGCGGCTACCATCCGTGGAGCTTGGCAAGCAGGAGAGGAGTTGCGTATTTTGAATATGAAGGGGCAGTTACTTCAAAACATCAAGATCACGGCTATAGAGGAAGAAATTGAGATTGCTCGTTTGCCAAAAGGTATTTATCAGCTACAGCTTAACAGCGAGGAAGGTGCTTTGCAGAATGGGCTACTTTTAAAAATAAATTAGTACACAGGCATACGATTGTAAAACAAGAAGAGGGTAGTGGGGCTTTTAAACCTCACTACCCTCTATTTATGTCTAGCGAAACTAGTTGATGTTAAGCCAAAAGCGCTAAAGCGTCTTTAATTCGCTCAATAGCTTCCTTCAGTGTTTCTTCAGAGGCTGCGTAAGAAATTCTGATACAACCTGGTGTACCGAATGCTCCTCCTGATACCGTAGCTACATAAGCCTTTTGTAGCAGATACTCACAGACATCATCATCGGAGTTGATTTCAAAATCTCCTGATTTTTTACCGTAATAAGAGGTAACATCAGGGAAAATGTAGAAAGCCCCCTGAGGACGATTTACTTTCATTCCTGGAATACCCTCTAGTCCATCAATGATTACCTGCCGGCGTTTTTCAAAAGCATCGCGCATGGCATGAGTAGGGCTCATGTCTGCTTCTAGTGCGTGAGTAGCAGCTTTTTGTGCAAAAGCATTGGCACCAGAAGTAAATTGCCCTTGTATTTTGGCACAAGCTTCTGCAATGACAGTTGGAGCACCAATATAACCAAGCCGCCATCCAGTCATGGCATACCCCTTGGCGAATCCATTTACAGTAATGGTGCGATCTTTTATACTAGGAATAGTACCAATACTGACGTGCTTGCCAGTGAAGTTGATGTATTCGTAGATCTCGTCGGAAACGATATATACTTGCTCATGTGGAGCAACTGCTTCTGCAATATCCTCCAATTCTTCCTGGGTATAAACAGAACCAGAAGGATTACATGGCGAAGAGAAAATAATAAGCTTAGTACGCTCAGTAATTGCAGCTGCAACTTGTTCGCCTGTGACTTTATAATCTTGGTCAATACCCGCAGCAACAGGTACAGGGATGGCACCATTCATGCATACAATGGCGTGGTAAGAAACCCAATAAGGCGCAAAAAGAATGACTTCGTCGCCGGGGTTTAGCATTGCCATGCAAATATTAGCAAGGGACTGCTTGGCACCCGTAGAGACTACGATCTGGCTCATGTCAAAAGTCAGGTCATTGTCTCTTTTGAATTTATTGACAATAGCCTTCCTTAATTCCGGCAAGCCCGGTACAGGAGTGTATTTGGTATAACCATCATCAAGCGCTTGTTTAGCAGCCTCCTTGATGTGGTCAGGTGTGTCGAAATCAGGTTCACCTAAGCTCAGGCTAATAACTTCGTGTCCTTGATCAGCCAATTCCCGGGCTATGCGAGCCATTTTAAGGGTGGCTGATTCTTCCATCTGTAGAACAGTCTGCGAAAGTATTTCTGTGCTGACCATTGCCATGTTTTTCCTTTTTTAAGTGATGTGTACCGAGTAAAAAGTGATTAAGTGTTCCATCAAAAAAATGAATATCAACCACTTTGTAGCTAGTATAACAATTCAGGCTGCAAAGTTAAGCTTATTCTAAATGTCAATGGCTTATTTTTATGGAATCTTCCACTTCTTCGCGTACCTTTTTCGTAAATATTTACGATTTGCCAGAGGTAATCTTACTTTTGTAGGACTAACTTAAAGTTATGGCTGCGAAAAAGAAAACCACCAAGAAATCCGGAAAGAAGGCACCCCAAAAGGTCGAAAAGGCTAAACCGAGAAGGAATTGGGTAGCGTGGGCTTATGGGAACGAATCAGAAGAGGCTTCTTCTGGTACATTGCATAAAGTTTACTATGGGCTGTTAGCGCTTAGTGTGGTGACTTTGTTAGGCTTGGCGTTGGTAACAGGTATAAACGCAGATGAAAAATTCCAAGACGATTATTCCGAGAAATTAGTTGATTACTATGCCAGTGGAGGCGGAGACAAGGCTGCTCTATACGAAGACGATACCAGCAGTCAGCGCTTTAATAAATTTTATGGTGGTTTTTTCGAGCTGGTAAGTGGTTCGGTTAACAGAATGCTGGGGTATCATCCTGGCCCTTCATATCACCGGGTACGGCACCTTTTAAATGCGTTGTTTGGTGTACTTATTCTAGTGATTGTTGCAGGTTGGAGCCGCCGAATGGCAGGCGTCCGTGCGGGAATCTTGGCCATTATCTTGATGTTGGCCAGTCCACGTTTATTGGGGCACAGTGTCATGAATCCTAAAGATATTCCCTTTGCAGCTGGCTACCTTATGGGAGCCTTCTATTTGTATCGCTGTCTATTATCTATGCCTCGTCCACGTTGGCAGGATGCCTTGGGTTTTGTATTGGGGGCTGCTTTAGCTACCGCTACACGTGCTGGCGGAATTCTGATTTTCTGTTATTCCGGGTTATTCCTCGGTATTGATTTTCTTTTGCGCTACGGCGTGAAAGGAATTGCTGGAGAATTTAAGCAGTTTTTGACTTATGCTGCTTACTGGATCGGGAGTACTTTGGTAGGGTTTGGCTTAGCTTTACTCTTTTGGCCTTATGCATTGCAGGCACCGCTTGAACACACGAAGGAGGCACTTGATCTGTTTTCTAATTATGCGGTAAGAATTATCATCCTTTTTGGTGGCGAAAATATGTTTTCCGACGGCATCCCTTCTTCGTATCCACTGGTGTGGTTAGGAATTAGTGTAGCTCTTTCGGTAATAGCGGGGTTCTTTTTGAGTTTACTTACGTTCTCGGGATTGGTGAAAAAGCATGGGGTTATTCCTGTTGTGCTGCTTTTGTTTGTAACCATTTTCCCGTTGGCATATATCATGTTTAAGGAAAGTGCGCTTTATGATGGTTGGCGCCAGTTGCTTTTCATTTACCCAACAGTCTTGGTCTTGGGAGCACTCGGTTTTGAATACTTGGCACAGCGATTTACCCCTCGTACCAAATGGGCAGGTCCTGCAATCATTGGTATTGTCGTATTGCTTTCAGCAGACGCTTTATTGTTTACCGCTCGTAATCCAGCCCTTGCCTATGTTTACTTCAACCCATTGGCAGGAGGCATCAAAGGCGCATTTGGTCAATACGAACTTGATTATTGGGGGTTAAGCTCTCGTCAGGCCGTGGAGTGGATGGAAGACGAAGGTATTTTGCACCCTGGGATGGACACATTGACGATAGGAACAACCTTCCCTTACAATGTGCGCCGTCAATTGGATTTGTCTTACAAGAAAAAAGTTAAAATTCAATATATCCGGTATCACCGCCGGTTTTCTGAATCGTGGGATTATGGTATTTTCCCCAGCCGGTTTATCCGTGGGCCGCATTTGAGAAACAATACCTGGCCTACCAGTAAGACCGTTCATCGCATCGAAGCGAATGGCGTGCCCCTGGCAGTAGTAGAGTACGATCCTGATCAGTTTGCTATGCAGGCCGAAGCACTACTAAAAGCAGGGCAAGCCCCTCAAGCAATTCAACGCTTTCAGCAAGAAGTTGCCAAGTATCCTGACAATGAACAAGGATGGAATGGTCTGGCTTCTGCCCAAGTGAGTATAGGAGACGGTGATCAGGCGCTAACCTCTGCGGCGAAAGCACTAGAGATAGCACCCGATAACGAGACTGCCTTATACCTAAAAGGCTATGCCTACCTTACTAAAAACAATGGTCCGGAGGCTTTAAATACCTTCAATCATCTACTACAAGTTGACCCGGAGAATGCAATGGCCTACTATTGGATTGGGGAAATATATAAACAGCGTAAGGAGTTAGAAACTGCTTTTAATAATTTCCGCAAGGCTATTGAATATAACCCAAAGCTAAAACAGGCTTATTTAAGCATTGCCACAATTTTTGAAGAGCAGGGAGATATGGAGAATGCTAATCGCTATCGTAATGCTGCTGCCCAATTCTAGATTTATGAAAAATATGCTGATGTTTCGTTTCACTTTTATTGTCGCTATCACGTTTTTGATTTTAGGTTGTGGCACAGATGATCGGGTGGCCGCTTCCTTTTCGCCTAAGCGTCAAGTGTTCTATGATTTTTTCAATGATATTCGACTGCAGGTTTCGGATATGGAAGAAGTATACTCTCGGCTAGACGGTTTTACAGCTGATACCAAGAGTTTTTTAGAAAGCAGAGAGGCACAGGAACGGTACAGTATTGCCGGTTTTTATTTTGAAAAAGGACTGGACCGGGAACAGGGAGCTTATCGCTACGAAGATCGTTTTCATGAAGATGGTTGTGTCATTCTTGTCATAGCTTACCCTCCTCATGAACAAAGCATTTGGCAAACCCGTCTTGAAAAAAATGAACGTGGAAAAGGAAAGCAAGTTGGACAGAACTACCTGTTCTACCAGGTGTTTACCGCTAAACCACAAGACATAGATCTTGAAAACAAAATTAATACCATCATTGAGCAGCAAATCGAAAAACATGCTGCTCGAATTGGTAAAATATTTAATTAGTTTTTCAAGTCGATAATTACAGCTCAACCAAAATAAGTATGCAAAAGAAACTGCAACTGCTGGAAGACAAACTCGCCAAAGCTCAACTTGGTGGAGGGGAAAAACGTATTGCTACTCAACATGAAAAAGGGAAGCTCACAGCTCGTGAGCGCGTACATTTCTTTCTAGACCCAGGCTCCTTCGAAGAAATAGGCGCACTGGTCATGCACCGAAGTTCTGATTTCGGTATGGAAAAACAACGAATCCCTGGTGATGGTGTCGTTACCGGCTACGGTACGGTTAATGGCCGGCTGGTATATGTATATGCCCAGGATTTTACAGTGTTTGGAGGCTCCTTGTCGGAAACTCATGCTGAGAAAATCTGTAAAATTATGGACCTCGGCATGGAAAATGGCGCACCGGTTATTGGTTTAAATGACTCTGGTGGTGCACGTATCCAGGAGGGGGTTAAGTCACTTGGTGGTTATGCGGATATTTTCTATCGCAACGTAATGGCATCAGGCGTTATTCCTCAGATTTCCGCCATTATGGGCCCTTGTGCTGGTGGTGCGGTGTATTCTCCTGCTATGACAGATTTCTCCATCATGGTAGAGCAGAGCAGTTACATGTTTGTAACAGGCCCTAACGTGGTAAAAACAGTTACCAATGAGGAAGTAACCGCGGAAGAATTGGGTGGCGCGATGACCCACGCTACCAAATCTGGAGTTACTCACCTTACGGCAGCCAATGATATTGATTGCCTGGAAAAAGTCAAAACGCTTCTAAGCTATCTTCCACAAAACTGTGAAGAGCAAGCGCCCAAGGTTGATTTTACGCTAGGTGACGAGTTGAGAGAAGATCTGGCGGGATTGATGCCTGATAACCCACAGCAGCCTTACGATATGCGGGAAGTTGTAAGTGGAATTGTGGACGATGCTTCTTTCTTTGAAATCCATGAGCATTATGCAGATAATATTATCGTTGGCTTTGCTCGCCTGGGAGGGCGAAGTATTGGGATCGTTGGCAACCAGCCTTTAAGCCTTGCCGGTGTACTCGATGTAGAGTCTTCTCGTAAAGCGGCTCGTTTTGTACGCTTTTGCGATTGCTTTAATATTCCATTGCTTGTACTAGAGGACGTTCCTGGCTTTTTGCCTGGTACTGACCAAGAGTGGAATGGCATTATTGTCAATGGCGCAAAATTACTGTATGCCTTCAGCGAAGCTACTGTGCCACGTATTACCTTAATTACTCGCAAAGCCTACGGTGGCGCCTATGATGTGATGAACTCCAAACACATTGGGGCTGACCTTAATTATGCTTGGCCAACAGCAGAAATTGCCGTAATGGGAGCAAAGGGTGCTTCGGAAATTATCTTCAGGAGAGAAATCATGGCAGCAGACGATAAGCAAGCAATGCTGGCAGCAAAAGAAGAGGAGTACAAAGAGAAGTTTGCGAACCCTTATCTCGCTGCCGAACGCGGCTTCGTAGACGAGGTGATCAATCCAAGAGATACGCGTCGTAAGCTAATTAAAGGCTTTGCTATGTTGGAAAACAAGGCTAAGAAGTTGCCGAAGAAAAAGCATGGGAATATTCCTTTATAACCTGATGCTCCTGTAAAACAAAGAAGCCGGCCAAAAGGGCCGGCTTCCTGACATGTTCATGGGATTAAAAAGGTTGAAGCACTAAGACTTTGCTAAGATATAAAAAATATACATATAAATAATACGTATAGCGCAAAATCTTGACCTTTAGTGCTAAAGCCTATTCTGGTTGATTAACTCCAGTAATTCATCCCGATAATTCTTGCCAACAGGTAAATGTTTTACCTGCCCTTTTTCCTTAACCTCGACCATGTTGCCCATTAATGCATCAATCTTATGCAGGTTGACTATGTAAGATCGGTGGATACGCTTAAAGATAGCTGAAGGAAGTTTTTGTTCCAGGCTTTTCATCGTTTGTAGCGTAACAATCCGGGTATCTTTGAGGCGGATGATGACGTAATCTTTCAGTCCTTCAATGTATACAACGTCATCATAATAAACCCTTATCAGTTTCTTGTCGGCTTTCACGAACATGAAATCAGCTTCAGCTTGAATCTCTGGTTCCTCCTTGGGGGAACTCGCGCCTGCTGCTGCTTTTTTTAGCTCAATTTGTGTGATTGCTTTATTGGCAGCTTTCAAAAAGCGCTCTAGTGAGATTGGCTTCAAGAGATAATCAAGAGCGTTTAATTCAAAGCCATCAACTGCGTAGTTGGAGTAAGCCGTAGTGAAAATAACAACTGGTGGGTTTACAAGAGAACGCAAAAAGTCCGTTCCGGTAAGTTGTGGCATTTGGATGTCGAGAAACATCAGGTCAATATCGTTGGATTTGAGTGCTTCGTTGGCTTCAAGCGCGTTATTACACTTTTGAACCAAATTCAAGTCTGGCATTTTCTCAATATAGGTCTCTAGGACATCTTGAGCAAGAGGTTCGTCATCAACGATAAGTACGTTTATCATAACGGTGATTGTTTAGCGGGTTATTTTCACTTCGTTAATAAAATTCAATATAGTCATTCCAACTCAATGGTCAAATGTACGGCGAAAGTATTCGGCGTATTACTGACCCGTAGTTGGTAGTGGTCGGGGTAAAGTAGATTGAGACGTCTGCGGACATTGACCAAGCCAATCCCGCCACTTGGGCGATTATCAGGGTTGGCAATGGTTTGTCCTTTGCTATTCTCTATTTTGAAATCAACAGATTTTTGTTCTACCTGAAGGTGAATATCTACAAATCCATCTTTTAGCTGGGTATTAAGACCATGCTTGAAGCTGTTCTCCAAAAATGGAATAAAAAGCAGGGGAGCAATTTGCTGGTCACTTACGTGCCCATCGACATTGAAATTAATCCGGATATTATCGTGCTGTCGCAATTGCTCCAGGTCCAGGTAATTTTTCAAATAATTGACTTCCTTGTAAAGAGGTACCCTTTTTTCATTACACTCGTAGAGCATATACCGCATCATCTCTGAAAGCTTGATAACAATATCGGGAGCTTTGTCTGATTTTTTTAGCGTTAATGCATAAAGGTTGTTCAGTGTGTTGAATAGAAAATGGGGGTTGATCTGACTTTTCAGAAAGCGTAACTCCGATTGCATGGTCTGGGTTTCCAGTTCTTGCTTTTCTCGCAATTGTTTAAACCAATCGGTAACAATTTGCAAAATGGTTGACCCGCCGCCTATGGTAAAAGTGAGCAAGAAATAAAGGTCAAGATTGCCAAGCAAGGTATTTTGAAGCTGAGGAAAACCACTAAAGCGAAAGTATAGAAAGATGACCCTCAAGGGCGTCAAAATCAAGGTAACGGCTAGTAGCAGCAGCAAGTAAGTCAGGAACCGCTTTTTGGTAAGATAATTGGGGATGAGATAGAAAAGATTGAAATAAACGATAAGCGCATAAAAGAGTAAATTAATGAACTCATTCAACCAACGATCAGGTGTACTAAGACCTGAGTCATCAAAATATAGTAAAAAGGCAAACAGTGCCACCCAGAATACACCGTGGTAGGCAATACGCCCAGCCTTGGCCAACCAAGGTGAGCTGTTCCAGCTATTTGCAAAACTTGAACTCAATAAAAATAACTTCATCCCTAAGTATTTCGTCGTAAAGTTAGTACAGCCTCTGAATAACCCTTTCATTTTTTAGATTAATTTGAGTCTTGATCGGACAAGGAGGCTTTAAAAGGGCTAACTTTTCCTTAGCTTTGTGTTTTAAACAAGCTATTATGGCCTACAAGCACCACGAGGAATACGATGATGATGTTACAGCACGGTTGCAGGCGTTCTATGGTGATATCATTAGTGACTTAGGAGAAGATGTCGCCCGAGAAGGACTTGTGAAGACACCGGAAAGAGCTGCTAAAGCGATGCAGTTTCTAACACAAGGATACGAGCAAGATGCAGAAGAGATCTTACGCTCTGCAATGTTTCGGGAGAATTACAGCGAGATGGTAATTGTCAAGGATATTGAATTGTACTCTTTGTGTGAACACCACGTTTTACCTTTTTTTGGTAAAGCACATGTAGCGTATATCCCTAATGGCTATATTGTTGGCTTGAGTAAGATACCACGTGTAATTGATGTTTTTGCCCGCCGGTTGCAGGTACAAGAACGGCTTACGGACCAAATTTTGCACTGTATCCAAAACACTTTGCAACCACAGGGGGCTGCTGTCGTTATTGAGGCGCGGCACATGTGTATGATGATGCGTGGTGTTCAGAAACAGAACTCTGTCACAACAACGTCTGCTTTTACCGGAGAATTCCAAAAGGTAGAAACACGCAATGAATTTTTGAATCTGATCAATGCCAAGTTGCATTAAATTTTAAGGAACAGCACAAAAATAAATTGAGTCAACGTTTTTCAAAAAGTAGGCTAAGTGGTTCATTTTAAGCGTACCTACTATTTGGAAAACCCAAAAGACCACGAAGTAGCCGCGAAGCGAACGCTCAATTTATTTTTTGCGCAATATCAAGAATATGAAAGCTTATGTTTTTCCAGGGCAAGGAGCCCAGTTTACGGGGATGGGGCAGGATCTTTATGACGAACACCCTCTTGCCAAAGAAATGTTTGAGCAAGCCAATGATTTGTTAGGCTTTCGCCTTTCAGATGTCATGTTTACAGGCACGGAAGAAGAACTAAAAGAAACCAAAATTACGCAGCCTGCCATCTTTTTACACTCGGTGATAAAAGTGGCTTTAGCAGGTGACGATTTTGCACCAGAAGGTGTAGCAGGGCATAGCCTTGGTGAGTTTTCAGCATTAGTAGCTGCCGGCGCTATGGATTTTGCAGATGGCCTGCGCTTGGTGCATGCTAGAGCCCTAGCCATGCAAGAGGCTTGTGAATTGCAAGAAAGTACAATGGCTGCTGTAATCGGTTTAGAGGATGCAGTCGTAGAAAATATATGTGCAGGTATTAGTGATGTTGTCGTTCCTGCTAATTACAATACACCGGGCCAGTTGGTGATCTCTGGCAGTATTGCTGGGGTAGAGGCAGCAAGTGAGCAATTGACTGCTGCTGGCGCGAAGAAAGTGGTTCCTCTCGTAGTAGGTGGTGCATTTCATTCTCCTTTGATGCAACCAGCTCAGGATAAATTGGCAGCAGCGATTGAAGCCACAAACTTTAAGGCTCCACGGTGCCCCATTTACCAGAATGTAGACGCTCAAGCTCATACTGATCCTGCTGTTATTCAGGAAAACCTGGTAAAGCAATTGACTGCTCCTGTTCGTTGGACTCAAACAGTACAGCAAATGGCACAGGATGGTTATGTTGAATTTGTTGAGGCTGGAGGAAAAGGAAGTGTACTAAGAGGGCTTATCCGTCGTATCGACCGGAAGCTGGATAGTAGTAGCTTATAGTAAATATGGGCACGTCGAAAACATCTTTGAAACGTGGGAAAGTTTTGTTAGCAGAACCTTTCATGATCGACCCTAACTTCAAGCGGGCTGCAGTCTTGTTGTGCGACCACACCAAGGCAGAAGGTAGTGTAGGTTTTATCCTCAACAAACCACTCCAGACTAAAATTGATGATTTAATTGATGATTTTCCGGAGTTTGATTCGGAAGTCTTCTTTGGAGGCCCTGTTCAGGTAGATTCTATCCATTACCTTCATAGTGTTGGAGATTTATTAGAGGATAGTGTAAAAGTTGCTAAGGGGGTTTATTGGGGAGGAGATTTCGAAAAGTTGAAGTTTCTGATTCACTCCGATCTGATAAAGCCTTCTCAAATTCGTTTTTTTATTGGTTACACAGGTTGGTCTGACGGGCAACTCCTTGATGAAATAGACTACGGTTCCTGGCTCTTGGCCAAGATGGATGCTAACTATGTGTTTAAACTCAAGCCAGAAGATTTATGGCAATCCATTATGACGAACAAAGGAAATACCTTTACGGTAATTGCTCAAGTACCTGAAGATTTTACGTGGAATTAACTTGCTTTCGAGGGATTAGGCCTAATTAAGGAATCGAAACTGGATATCCTTAATTTTAATCCCTCACTTACCTATATTTGCCGCATGAATGAAAAAATATTGATCCTCGATTTTGGATCGCAGTATACCCAACTTATTGCCCGCCGGGTTCGTGAACTTAATGTTTACAGTGAGATTGTCCCCTACAATAAAATTCCTGAGCTGGATGACAGCTATAAAGGAATCATTCTATCGGGTAGCCCTTTTTCGGTTAAGGATGATAATGCCCTTCACCCAGAATTGGAAAAAGTAGTAGGAAAGTGCCCTTTATTGGGGGTATGCTACGGTGCGCAATACCTTGCAAACCACTACGGAGGCAAAGTTGAGCGATCACAGAAGCGAGAATATGGAAAGGCCAGTTTGAAAACGCAAGCTTCAGACGATCCTTTGATGGATGGTATGTCTCCTGATTCTCAAGTGTGGATGTCTCATGGAGATACCATCATCGAGCTGCCAGAGCAGTTTGAGCTGATTGCAGGAACGAACAGTATTGAAGTTGCTGCATTTCGTTCAAAGCAGGATGCGTTTTCACAGCCTGTTTACGGTCTTCAATTCCACCCTGAGGTGTATCATAGTCTGGAAGGAGCGACCTTGTTGAAAAACTTCGTTATTGATATTTCTGGTTGTACCGGCTCTTGGACACCCGCCTCCTTCGCAGAAGAGACAATTGAAGATCTCAAAAAACAAATTGGCACTGACCGGGTACTACTTGGTCTGTCAGGTGGAGTAGATTCTACGGTTGCTGCCGTTTTGCTGCAGCATGCTATTGGTAAACAACTGTTCTGCTTCTTTGTAGACAATGGACTTTTGCGCAAGGGCGAGTTCGAAGAAGTATTGGCTTCCTACCAAGGTATGGGGCTGCAAGTGTTCGGAATTGATGCTAAAAGCCAATTTTACAGAGAATTGGAAGGCGAGCAAGACCCCGAAGGCAAGCGGAAAATTATTGGCCGCGTTTTCATTGAGGTATTTGAAGAAGAAGCTGCTAAACTCGAAAATATCAAATGGCTAGGACAGGGGACCATTTATCCTGATGTCATTGAATCTATTTCCGTGCACGGCCCGTCGGTTACCATCAAGTCGCATCACAATGTTGGTGGATTGCCTGATCACCTCAATTTAAAGATTGTTGAGCCGCTGCGAATGTTGTTCAAAGACGAGGTCCGCAGAGTAGGTAAAACCCTAAATATTCCGGATAATATCCTTGGGCGTCATCCATTTCCGGGACCTGGACTAGGAATTCGTATATTGGGGGCGATAACGCCGGAAAAAGTAGCTCTATTACAAGAGGCAGATGCCATTTTTATCAATAACCTCCGCAGTTCAGGATGGTATGATAAAGTTTGGCAAGCCGGTACTGTTCTTCTTCCTGTACAGTCTGTAGGCGTAATGGGAGATGAGCGTACGTACGAAAAAACGGTTGCCTTGCGTTGTGTGAATTCCACTGATGGAATGACCGCTGAGTGGAGCCACTTACCGCACGATTTACTGGCTAAAATTTCCAGTGAAATCATCAATCATGTTAAAGGAATTAACCGAGTCGTTTATGATATCAGTACAAAGCCACCAGCAACCATTGAGTGGGAATAAAATCAGTCAGTTTTTGCTGACCGTTATTGGCATAATTGCCATTGTCCTGTTTAGTTCCTGTGAGCTTTTTAAGCCAATTTCACAAGGAAATAATACTGACCCTAAAGATGGGAAAGAAGAACTGGATCCTATCCAGGGACGTCGGGTTTATGATCCAGCGACCGGCACTTATGTATTGGTAGAAAATGCGCCTACCGACCCGATGGATACCATCATCTGGCGTGATATTCCTTCTTCCATTGAGCCTCCCATTTATTCTACTTCTGCACCTGTGGCTCCTGGCCCGGGTGGGAACCCCGTAAATCCTATTGGAGTAGGAGAGGGGAACTCTCAATTGTTGAGCTCCTACAATGTTTCCGTGATTTTACCTTTCCTGTCGGACAGGTACAATAGCATTGATAAGCAAATTGCACCAAACTCCACTTGGGCGCTGCAATTTTACAATGGTATGGAAATGGCATTTGATGAACTCTCCGACGAAGGAGTAGCATTGAATGTTACCGTTATGGACTCTAAAGCGAGCGAGACACAGGTAAACAACTTAGCTCGTACCAATCGTGAACTTAATGAATCCCATTTGGTCATAGGGCCATATCTGCGTTCTAATACAGCGATATTAGCTAACAAAGTACGGAGTACGGGGGGGGTATTGGTATCGCCTCATTCTGCATCTAGTTCAGTATCGTCACAGAATCCAAATTATGTGCAGGTAAAGCCAACGCTTGAGTCTCATTGTCAGGCGATTATGCAGCACGTGTTGGCTACTTACAAGCATGATCAGATTGTTTTAGTAGGAATGGATGTTCCGGGCGAAACAATGCGCTTTGATTATTTTCAGCGCGAATACGAACGCCTAAACGGACTCGAGAATACAGAGCCGCTAAAGCGACTAACGATTGATACCACTAAGCTGGATATGCAGTCTATTGACCTTAAGCCTTGGTTCAGCTTTGATCGGGAGACCGTCTTTATTGTTCCTTCCTGGACAAAAGAAACGTTTATCTATAACTTCCTACGCAAGCTGGATTTAGATCGCGGTCAGTACCAAACGGTTAAGGTTTATGGTATGCCACAGTGGATGGATTACGAACGGATTGATTTTGATTATTACGAAAAGCTGAATGTTCATGTGAGTAGCAGCGTTTTTCTTGATGAGCTTAATCCTGAAATTCGTGCCTTCAAGCGGCGCTACTATGAGCGTTATGGTGAAATACCACTGGAAGAAGCTTTTGTCGGTTACGATGTCTCTCGCTATTTTGGTAGAATGATCAATCGTTTTGGCACTAAGTTCCAACTACAGCTGGAGCAAAACCCAGAGCAATTATTGCATACTAATTTTGATTTCCAACGGATAATCACTCCTACAACTACCGGTGGAATGGAATTCCCTCAGGTAGAGCGCTGGGAGAATAAGTATGTGAATATCCTTCGTTTTCAGAATTACCGATTCACCAAAGCCGAATAGAGATGGCGCCCATGACGGAGCAACGCCGAGCCCGATTGCGGGAAGTAGCTTACCGGCGGCAGAAGAATTTCACTGTTATTCTTGAGAATGTCCATGATCCTCACAACATCAGCGCAGTTATGCGTAGTTGTGAGGCAGTAGGCATTTCTGACCTCTATATTCTTTATACGGAGGAGCATCTTCAGGAGGAATACATTACGCTAGGGAAAAAGAGTTCTGCCGGTTCGCGCAAGTGGCTGGATGTTCATTACTACACCCAGTTGGAAAACTGCTTCGCCGCAGTCAGAGCCAATTACGACTTTATCTATGCTACCCACATGGCCAAGGATGCCGTTTCTTTACACGACTTAAACCTTACCGATTCGGTAGCTCTCCTTTTTGGCAACGAGCATGATGGCGTGAGTGAAGAAGCACTTAGCCACGTTGACGGGAACTTTCTAATTCCCCAGATGGGCATGGTTCAAAGCTTGAACATCTCTGTGGCTTGCGCAGTAAGTGTCTTTGAAGGCTTACGCCAAAGGCTGGCAGCAGGCTATTATGGCGAAAACAATCCCACGCCTTCAGCGCAGCAAGAGGCGATCTTTGAGGACTATGTCCAGCGGCATGAGCAGCAAATGAAAGGGAAGAAAGTTAAGCGCCTGGATTAGGAAAATAAAAAAAGGGGAAGTAAAACTTCCCCTTCAAAATGGTATGTAAAATAGATAGCCTCTTTATTTATGCTATACCGATGGCTTATCGTATCGGCAAACACCCTGAAATGTATCAGGCTTATATTGTTCGCAATGCTTGATTTAGCTATTGCCTTTGCGGTAATCCGCTAAGAATTTTTCTAATCCTATATCTGTCAATGGATGCTTGAGCATACCAAGGTAAGAATCCAGTGGACAAGTTACCACATCTGCACCAGAAATAGCAGCATCAACGATGTGCTTAGAGGTGCGGATAGAAGCAGCCAGAATCTCTGTATCAAAACCTTGGATAGCATAAATCTCGGCAATTTGCTTGATAAGATCCATTCCTTCCCAGTTGATATCGTCAATGCGGCCAATGAAGGGAGAAACATAAGTAGCACCTGCTTTCGCAGCAAGAATTGCCTGAGCACCACTAAATACCAGTGTACAGTTGGTAGCAATACCATGCTCAGAACACCAGCTTAATGCTTTAATCCCATCCATAATCATCGGGATTTTAACCACGATGTTATTTGCAATTTCAGTAAGCACCTTTGCTTCTTCGACCATGCCAGCGAAATCGGTAGAAATAACCTCCGCACTGACATCACCATCCACTGTTTCTGCAATAGCAGCGTAATGCTTAAGGATATTATCTTTTCCGGTAATTCCTTCCTTAGCCATTAGGGAAGGGTTGGTAGTTACACCATCCAGTATGCCCAATGCCTTGGCTTCCTTAATGTGGTCAAGATTTGCCGTGTCGATAAAAAACTTCATACTCAATTATAGACTTGGTGGGGTTGGAATGAAACCTTTTGAAAAGAAAAAGGCTCCGAAAAAGAAAGGTGGTGAGCAAACATACGAACCGCTACAACCTCGTACCCTTGCTGCGTTTCCGCCCTGGGGGATTAAAGGGAGCTGGCCCTATGCCGCCCACCGAGGGCAAAGCTACCTAAATTGCAGCTTATGAACAAATCTAAGAGAGAAAATAAGTTTATACTTTTGTTCTCTTTTCATTTGCTATTGCAAGTATGGAAATGCAAGCAGATGATTACCAATTCCTTGCCTATTATTGTCCTGGCTTGATGATGCCGGTCTTTTCACCAAAAAAATGTACAAACTGCTGCATGGAGGTAGCCATCTCAGCATTTTGTGTGGCTTTATAGTAGGTGTCAGCCATTCCTCTAAGCGTTTGGAAAAAGAAACGATCCATTTCCATTACTTGCATCTCTGTTGTCCAGAGGTCAATTTTGAGGGTATCCTTGGTTTCTTCGTCAAAGAACGCCAGCAACATAGCCTTGGAGACTTGTTTGCCATTAGGATTGTCTGATGCTTCCCAGTCGATGCGAACAGGTAACTTTTCCTCATTCAGTCCAATCTTAATATTGATGTCGCTGGTTTGTATTACTTTCTTATCCATTATTCTTGTTCAAATTAATTTTGCGCAAAGCTACAATATCAAGATTGCATAGGGGCTGATTCCTGTATTATTTTTAGCGAACAGCTTATCCTCACCAATAAAGGTTAATATTCAACCGTAAGGTCATAATAGCGAGCAGCAATCCCGCCCCAAATCCCTAATCCGCCTTCTACGTTGTGTTGAATACGTGTATAAGACGAAAATGGCCCTTGGTTGGCTCGACTGAATTCAAGTGTATTCCAGAAGTTAAACTGGTCTTCATCCAGCGTCATCCACTTTATGGAGGCTGCTGCCCCTAAGCGAAAGAGGCCGTAAGTCTCTTGTTCGAATTCGGTATTTAAATCTTCTGCTTTTGCTAGTGGAAGTTCAAATGTCTGCCCTTCAAAGAGCAGGTCGTCTGTAACAGAAGCAAATGGCCGCAGGTAAGGCCCTTCTCCTTCCCTGGTGAAATAGCGATAATAGTTAGGCGTGGAAGGAGGATCATTAACGATTACCCGTAGTTGCGCCAAGGTGTCATTGGGTTCTCCAGGAGGAGGAACAAAATACAAGGAGTCGAGAGGTATAGCCAAAGGGATGGTTGTAGTTGCTGTAATGGTTTCGTCTCCTGCTTTTATTGTAAGCTCGTAAGTTTTTCCTTCTTCACCCATCATTTGCAAACTCAAATCCAGATAGACGCAGAAGTTAAAGCCCAAACTGTCTAGGGATACGCCTAATAAATCTGCCGCTTGTTCTCGAAATTCTTCTGGAACATCGTCTAGGCAGAGTTCCGTAAGTGTGACGGTCTGTTCGCCATCATAAACAGTCACTTCGGCATCCCTGACAAAAGCATTGTTAAGATCGTCTTGGCTCAGTTTACTGAAAAAAGGGAAGCTTCTTGTTAAAAAAACGTAGGGTGGGGTAGGGCGATCACCGGCTTCGATATATCCCTCTACAACCAATTGATCTTCTGCTTCGATGATGTCAGGAATAAATTCTTCTTCGCAGCTAAAAGAAAAAATAGCAAGCAGAACTATAAGTAAGTTGGAATTTGAAGGGATCATAAAGTAAGCTTATTCCAGTGAGTAAATTGGCTAGACACTCTCGAATACCAAGCTTTTGCTTGGTCGATAATCCAAACATGCTCTTATAACACCATTACCTTCACTTTTGCTTAGCGTTTGTTCGATAATTTTGGGAACAAGCGCTTAACGATCCGTCATTTCTATTCCAATTTGCCCACCGCTGATGGATAGATCAAGGTGGTCATAATTCTTTAGCCAGTCGACAAACTCCATACCTAGTAATTCTCTACGCCAGCCACTCCCCAGAATGTTATTGAGTATTTTGGGGTCGTTTTTCATTCTGCGGATCGCATTACGTGGCATCACTAGTGCGTGTGAGATATTATCATCAAGGCAACGGTACTTCATGAGCAAGTAAAGAAGCTCCAATAAAATCTCATCACGGGCATCCTCGTTAGGAGCACTGGGTAAGCGTTTCAGGACAGCTAGTTCTTCCTCGCGAGCGGGCTCTTCGTGCATTTTCGTCCAAAGGTCAGCGTACTTTCGGAAGATAAAGTCAGGAATTCTGCGGTTTTCTTTAAGCGCTTGTTTGCCGCCTCGCATAGCTTTCACAATCTGACTGATCAGCTTGGTTTGGAGAATCCTATTCTTTGATTCATCACGTCTTTCCGCCTCGTCGCGCCGCCATTGAAACAGCCTCATTAAAAATACCTGATCTTTAGTTTTGAGCGAGGTGATCAAATTACTGGTTAATGCTTCGTGGTAAGGATCTTGGTAGTAAAACTCTTCTGTTTCTAGTTGTTTACACTCTTCAATAGCCCAATCCAGGCGATTACTCGTATTCAGTCGCTCTGTGAGTTTGCGCCACAGTGGTTCGAGGATAATGACATCCTCTAGCGCATAATCCAATTGTTTTTGGCTAAAAGGCCGTGCTTCCCAATCGGTGACGGCATATCCTTTGCGGAGATTGATGCTGAGTTCGCCACTGACAATTTTTCCAAGACCACTAGGGTAGTGGTACCCCAGCATACCTGCCGCTATTTGGGTGTCAAAAATATTGCGTGGCAACACACCGTGCTGCTGATAGAGCAAACGATAGTCATTTTCTCCTGCATGGGTGATCTTTAGGATATCAGGGTTACTGATCAATTCTAAAAGTGGGTCGAGATTAGGTAACCGTAAAGGGTCTAAAAGATAATTACCTGTAGGGCTGGTCACCTGAATCAGACAAACCAGGGTCCGAAACCTTTTCTCACCTACAAATTCTGTGTCAAAACACATCCAGTCAACGTCCTTTAATTCCGCATAGAAGCGGTCCATTGCGCGTTGGTCTTCTACTAATTGATACTTCGCCAAAATGTTCCTAACGTTTTTATAATTTACCACAAGGTAGTTAAAAGTGAACATTGGTATCCTCTAAGTCTCTGCACAATTGTGATTTTTTATTATTCCCACGAAATAGACAACTAAATTGTGCATTGTTAAAACTCAGCGCGTAAATTTGTCGTTATAGTGAAAGCTTGTTTGGTAGGGCCTCAATTGCCACTTGGAGGCTAGCAAGAAGTAGCTGCGAAGCAAATCGTGCCCTACCAAACAAGCTCTGACGGTACCAAAGCAAACTACCAAAGCATGAAATTTATCAAGCGTTTATTCCTGATATTATTTATTTTCCTGGTCTTGGTGATCGGAGTTCTATTCGCTGTTCCATTTATCTTTAAGGACGAGCTGGTAGACGTGGTCAAAGAACAGATCAACCAAAATATTAACGCCACTGCTGATTTTGCAGAAGTTGACGTTTCTCTTTTCAGCTCTTTTCCCCATTTAACATTGCAGCTTAGTGATTTTTCGTTGATCGGAAAAGATCGGTTTGTCGATATTCCTTTTTTGGGGGCAAAAGAAGCCGGAGTGACTGTCGACATTTGGTCGTTGTTCGGTGAACAACCGCTTTCTGTTCGTTCTGTGAACCTGGATCAGCCGAATGTCAATGTGCTCGTACTCGCTGATGGTACTGCTAATTATGACATTGCTATTCCTACAGAAGAAGAACCAGCGGCAGAGACGACGGAAGCCGCCAGTGCATTGGAAATCGCATTGCAATCCTATAGTATTACTGATGGTAAAGTAGTTTATGATGATCGTGCAGGTGATATCTACTTAGCCATTGAAGGGCTTAACCATAGTGGCGAAGGGAATTTTACCTTGACGGAATATGATTTAGATACCAAAACGACCATTGGTAGCATGAGTGTTAAGCAGGGCGGAGTTGCCTACTTAAAGAATGCGAACCTTGGTTTGGATGCTATTTTTCATATCAATATGGATGAGAGCCTTTACGTATTGAAGGACAACCAGCTAAGAGTGAACGAGCTACTGTTGAATGCAGAAGGGCAGGTGCAGTTGTTGGAAGAAGATATCCTTCTGGATTTGGCGTTTAACTCTCCGGGTAGCGACTTCCGCTCCCTTTGGTCGCTAATCCCGAATGCCTACACCAAAGACTATGAAGATGTAGCCATCAATGGCAGTTTTACGCTTGAAGGCTTAGTTAAAGGTACCTATAATGAAACCACTTACCCGGCATTCCGTATCCGTACCCAGGTCAAAGACGGTAATGTAAAATATCCTGATCTTCCGCTTGGAATCAGTAATATCCAAGCGCTTTTAGATGTAAATAGCCCAAGTGCAGACCTCGATCAAATGGTGATTGACGCAGAGAAAATTGCCCTCACCATTGGTAAAGACCCATTTACAGCGCAGTTTAATGTCAAAACCCCTATTTCAGATCCTGATGTGAACGCCAATGTTGATGGAATCATTGCCCTCGGCCAGTGGGCCAAAGCTTTCCCGATGGAAGGTATCCAGGAAATGACAGGCCGTATTGTTGCGAATGTAGATATCCAAACGCGGCTTTCTACCATTGAAAGAGAGGCTTATGACCAAGTCAAGATGGCAGGTTCTATTGCTATCAATGATTTGAAGTATGTAGCGGATGGTATGCCAGCAATCGTTATCAATAATACGGAAGCGACTTTTACACCGCAAAGTGTAAAAATTGCTGATTTCTCTGCGCAGTTAGGAAAAAGCGACCTTCGTGCCAGTGGTTCCATCGACAACCTTTTGGCTTATATCTCTCCGGAAAAAACCATGCGAGGTAACTTCACTGCTCATACCGACTATTTTTTGGTAGATGAGTGGATGACGGAAGAAGAACCTACAACAGCTATTCCTGCGAGTGAACCAGTAGAAGAGACCGAAGTATTTGATCGTTTTGATTTTCAGCTCAATGCTACGGCGAATAAGATTGTCTATGACGCTTATGAATTGAAAGATGCTGCTGTCACAGGTCGTATTCAGCCGAATCGGATGGAGGTAAGCCAAATAAAATCCAAGCTGGGAGAAAGTGATTTCAGTGGCAATGGGGTTATCCTTGATGCTTTTGATTATGCCTTCAATGACGGCGTACTTCGAGGAGATTTATCCTTGAAGTCCGGGTTTTTTGATCTAAATCCTTTCATGGAAGAAACGGAAACAACGGAGGCTGCTAGTGGTGATGCAGAAGAAGTTTATGGCGTTATTCCTATTCCTGCAAATATCGATATGGTCATTCGAGCAACCGTAGATCGTTTGCAGTATACGGATATGGAGCTTAAAGACCTTAAAGGAAAGTTGACCATCGCTGATGAGACAGTAGTGATAGAAGATGGTTCTGCTCGCACCTTGGGTGGGAATTTAGGGTTTACGGGTGCTTACGACACCCGGGATATTGCCAAGCCTTTCTATGAGTTTAAATTTGATCTGGATAAGCTTGATTTTAAGGAAAGTTTCTCCACCTTTAACACCTTTGCTACATTTGCCCCGATTGGTAAATTGGTAGACGGCAAGTTTTCCAGTAGCTTGATTATGTCGGGTGAGTTAGGTGAGGACATGATGCCCAAGCTAGAGTCTATCAATGCTGAAGGCCTTTTTGAAACACTGAATGGTACGCTCAGCGGCTTGAACTTTAAGCCATTGAATGCCATCGGGAATGCCCTCGATATTTCTGAACTTAAGGATAACATCAATATCGACCGGTTGAAAACCTGGTTTACCATTGAAAAAGGAACTGTTGAAGTAGAACCTTTTGATATTAAGGTTGCAGATTTGCCCTTCAATATTTCAGGCACTCACAGCCTGACCCAGGAAATGAATTACGCGATTAATACCGTGATCCCACGTTCTAAACTGGGGAGTAGCCAATTGGGGAATACGATCAACCAAGGAGTAAGTAACTTACTGAAGCAGGCGAATCAATTAGGTGTCAATGTAAATGACGCTGAAAATCTTAATGTGCGAATTACCCTTACGGGGAACATCACTGACCCTAAAGTAGGATTCAAATTACTGGGCGCAGATGGTGAAGCAACCGTAGCTGACGCTGTTAAAGATGAAGCCAAAGCCCTGGTGAACGAGCAGGTTGATGCTGCTAAGAATCAGGTTAGAGATGAGGTCAATCAAGTGAAAGACCAAGCTACTCAGCAGGCAACAGCACTAGCTGATTCTATCAAGAATGCCGCCGCCAATCAATTGAACCAAGCAGGTCAATCCATTCGTGATCAGCTGACCGGCACCAATACACCGAAAGACTCTACAGCTACGGGCACAAATATTCGTGAGCAAGCAGAAGACGCTGTCGATAAAATAAAAGGAGACATCAAGGATTTTAATCCTTTTCGCCGGAAGAAGAAAGACGGTGATGGGGGAGAGTAAGGTAATGGTTTCTGGATAGCTAACTGGACTTTCGCTGAAATCAGTAGTAATTTCAGGCCACTTCAGGCTCATTAAGTAGAAGGTAGAGTGATAAGGGATAAAGGAGTAAGTTTCTGAAATTCCTTGTCGCTCTACCTTCGTCAGTTTCACTGATAGTTGAATGCTTAATGTGACGGGAATAGAATTACATCAACAATACCAGCTGTGATTTTACAAAACGGAGGCAGTGGCGTAGGTACAACCAACGCCGAACAGGGGGCGATCTGGTACTACAACAAAGGCTAATGTTACCATTCAAAGTACTGGTGAGGCTCCATCAACATTTAGTGGTGGTAAAATTAAACGGGTAAGAAACTGATTAGCATGATGGTAAAAGTAATATTAATACTCCAAGTTTTGACTTTCCCATTCCTTGGACTTTCTCAATCTAGTATTAGTCTTGAACAACGAGCTTTGGAATTCTTCTGTACAACCTATAAAGGTTATGAAGAATTAATGGATACAAAAGTTCTTTTCAATGAAAAAACAAATGCTGAGTCTAGTCGGGTCTATGATGTTGCCCACTGTTTTGGTGAAATTAATCTGCTGACATATCAAGAGGGAGAGAGGCTTGAATTAGACTCTCTAGATTTGCTGAAACATACAGCTCCACCAAAAAACCTTTCGACTTGTGGTGATTTAAAGAAATCTACCTTTTGTTGGAAGAAAAAATATCTAAGCAATGTTTATCAATCCCGAAGTTACATTGGCAATAAGGAGGTAGTAGAAATTACATTATTTCATAAAGCTACGGGACAGCTCATAATATGTGCTGTCTTGTTTGAAAATGAGGCAATTGTAGATCATTGTTTTGAATCAATAATAATTAATTAGTGGACTCCCCCACTGGCTAAGCTAGACGCCGTGCGCCTTAGCAGATGGACGTATAACGCCCAGTGGGGTTGCAGAGTCGGCTTTGCTGGTATTACATGATCGGAGGTCGATCTAAAGCCTCTACGTAGCGTATGTCTTTCTAGCCTTAAATATCATGTTCAATTGTCTATAAGTTTCTTTAGGTCCTTTGTGAAATACAAACATGAGTCAACACGGATTTTGGTGACAATCAAAATCCGTGTTGACTCATACTGAAGGTTATCGTAAAAAGTAGACGCTACATTTTGATAAATGTACTACGATACACATCGCCACTATCAGTGCTTAACAAGAGAATGTATTGGCCGTTAGCGATGTCATTTATATCAATGGTAGTACTGTTCAGGTATCCGCTTTTTACGGTTTGACCATTGATGTTGGTAAGTTGGAAGAATGTAGCCTTGTTATCATTGGCATCGAATAATAATGGGAGGCTAATTTCGGCAGTTGCTGGATTAGGAAATATGGCTAGATCAATTGCATTTGCAAAAATATCGTCAACGCTAACAACTTCTGTAGTATTCAATACCAGCGAAACATTATTGCTACCAAGTGGACCAAATCCATTGGTAAAGATGATGTCTAGCATACCATTATCATCGTAATCGTAGAGACTCATATTTTGCTCAAAATAATTATAGTCAGGGGTGCCATATCCTGGAGCCAAAGAAAATGAGGCAGCTTGGATGGTTGACGAGAAAGACATGTTACCAAGGTTCTCGAAAACTGCAATTTTGAAAGAATTTTCTCTGGTCAATACAGCGATATCGGCCTTGCCATCATTGTTGAAATCGGCAACATTGAAGAAAGTGTTTTGCCCGGTAGAAATGCTGGTGAAAGGTGGTTCGGTGACAAACCCATCCGTGTTTTCAAAGATAAAGACAGAACTGAAGCCTATGACAAGGATATCGAGTTGGTCATCACCATTCATGTCATTTACCTCAATACTTCGGTTAGAAAGCGGCGTGAAGCCTTCGTAGATCATCTCGCTATTGGAGAACTGACAATCACCGTCGTTTTTTAGTAATAGTATAGTGCCATTATTATTACTGCTACTAGTGACAATGTCCAGATCGCCATCATTGTCGATGTCGCCTATTTCGGTGTCGCCAATGCGATCCCCTAGAAAGATCAGGCACTTGGTAAAAGTACCATCACCATTGTTGGTAAGGATAGCCATTTCCTCATCTTCGAAGAAGACATCTTTTAATACCAATAGGTCTAAAAGGTCATCACCATTAAAATCAGCTACGCCAATAACAAATTCCTCAAAGCCGAATCCAATGCTCAAACCCACGTTAAGGAAAGAAAAAAGATCATCTCCTTCATTAATCAGGATATAACGTTCGGCAATAATATCTTCATCACCGTCCTGATCAAAATCTAAGACGTCAAAAACCACACCTGCAGAAGGTGACCCTACTGGGAGTATATTCACTTCCTGGAAAGTATCAACGGCGGTACCTTTTAAGATGAGCTGTTCCTGAGAGCTTCTCTTTCCTACAAAATCAACATAGCCATCATTGTTGTAATCGCAAGGAAGGTAAGGACTATCAAACTCAAGGCTGTTGAAAGTATTGCCCTCGGGGTGAGCAAAAAGAATTTCTTTTGGCGCAAAACTGATTGTCTGAGCGTTAAGTGTGCAAGTTATTAAAATAGCAAATAGAGGGAATAAGGTTAGTTTTTTCATTTTAAAGAGAGTTAACACGTTGGAAATTAAAATGCGAACATAAATCTATATTTCAAGATAGACAAGTAAGTGTTAAAGATTATGTTACTGAATGAGACGAAGCTCATTCTTCACCCAAAAAACGACAAAAGCCGAAACCTACATGATGTAAGTCTCGGCTTTTGTCGTTCTGCTTAGCAGTATTGGGTTATGCAGCGCTAGAAGCTTGTGGCGCTTTGGCCTCAATAAATTTCTTGCCGTCCCACTTGCCCAGCCACTCTACTTTTTTACCAATGGCAATGTAGTGCTCGTAAGCGCGGACAGCAGCAGCCTTCTCAATGCGGTGCATCGTAATGTTATTGGGGAAATCAACAATCGTCAGGTAGTACTTTCCTTTACCGTAGTCAAATCCTTTCTTTCTTCTCATCGTTATCGTTTATCTCAAAAACAGCAAGATACGTAAAATAGTTGACTTTCTATTGGTTTTAGTGCCCTTGTTCTCAGTTTTGCTTACTACTTTTGTTGCAAATTAAGCCCAGTGCAATATGCCATCAACCGCCACCACCACCTCGTTAGAACAGTATTTTGCTCACTTTCGCGAAAATGTCATTGGACATGATATGCGATTCGATACGCCTTATGGTAATCAGCCGCTGGTTTATGCAGACTGGACAGCGAGCGGTCGTATGTACGCCCCTATCGAAACATTGCTCTCTGAGGAGATCGCTCCTTTTGTTGGTAATACACATACGGAGACTACCGTTACAGGTTCTTCGATGACGATGGCTTATCATCACGCAAAGGAAATTATCAAGCAGCACTGTGGTGCAGATCCAAGAGATGTAATGATCTCTTCTAATTCCGGCATGACAGGGGTGGTCAATAAATTTCAACGCATTCTTGGCCTCAAGCTACATGAACGCTTCCGCGAGAAAGTAAGCCTTACTCCAGAAGAACGCCCCATTGTCTTCGTGAGCCACATGGAGCATCACTCGAACCAAACCTCCTGGTTAGAGACCATTGCGCAGGTAGAGGTTATCCGCCCTTGCTCACAAGGCTTGACGGATTTAGATTGTCTAAGTGAGTTGTTGGAAAAACACAAAGACCGTAAGGTGAAAATCGCAGCGGTTACTTCTTGCTCGAATGTAACCGGAATAAAGACACCGTATCACCAAATTGCTGAAATGATGCATAAGGCGGGTGGACTATGCTTTGTCGATTTTGCCTGTTCTGCCCCTTATATTGAGATCAATATGCGGCCGGAGAATCCACTACAGCATTTGGATGCCATCTACTTTTCTCCACACAAGTTTTTAGGCGGTCCTGGTTCGGCAGGGGTTCTAATTTTTGACCCATTGCTCTATAAAAACAGAGTTCCTGATAACCCTGGTGGCGGTACCGTTGATTGGACCAACCCCTGGGGCGAGCATAAGTACCTGGAATCTATCGAAGCCAGAGAAGATGGAGGAACGCCAGCCTTTTTGCAAACCATGCGTACCGCTTTGTGTGTACAACTGAAGGAGCAAATGGATATTGGTAAAATGCTTGCGAGAGAAGAGGAGCAATTAGCGATTATTTGGGAGGCTTTTGATCAAACACCGAACCTCAATTTGCTCGCACAGCAGCATCGCCAGCGCTTGGGGGTGGTTTCTTTCTATATTCAAAACCTTCATTATAACCTGGGTGTTCGCATTCTGAATGACCGTTTTGGTATCCAGGTGCGAGGGGGCTGCTCTTGCGCGGGAACTTATGGTCACTACCTGCTCAACGTAGACCAACAGTTTTCTCATTCGATCACAGACAAGATCAACCAGGGAGACCTAACCGACAAGCCGGGTTGGATAAGAATGTCTGTCCATCCTGTGATGAGCAATAAAGAAGTACAGTATATCGCCGACGGTATCAAAGCACTGGCTGAAAACCATGAGGAATGGGCCAAAGATTATGAGTATAACCCACGTACGAACGAATTTCATCATCGAGATGAGGTAGGAACAGAAACGGGCCTCGTAGCTGGCTGGTTTAGCCGGGAATTATAACAAAGCATGAGTAATCCAAGAGTTTATTTAGACAACGCCGCCACCACACCACTAGACCCACAAGTTATAGAAGCTATGACTGCGGTAATGAAGGATGTCCATGGCAATCCTTCAAGTATCCATGCCGAAGGCCGTCAGGCCAGAACGACGATTGAGCAAGCACGGCGTACCATAGCGAAACATCTGAACGCTTCCATCGGAGAGATTTTCTTTACTTCCGGAGGAACAGAAGCCAATAATATGGCGCTAAAATGTGCGGTTCGTGACCTGGGCGTTCGTCGGATTATCTCCTCTCCAACAGAACACCATTGTGTCTTGCATTCGCTGGATAGTATTGGTAAACAAGAGGACGCGGTTGAGATAGTGCAGGTTAAACTCGACGAAAAAGGTAGGGTAGACTTGGCGGATTTGAGTCGTTTGCTAGCGGGTCAAAGCCAGAAGACGATGGTTTCCCTGATGCACTCCAATAACGAAATTGGTACCATGATCGACCTCCAAGAGATCGGTGCTCTTTGTGAGGAGCACGGCGCTTATTTTCACTCCGATACCGTTCAGACAATGGGGTATTACCCTATAGATGTAGAAGCCACGGCTATTAGCTTTTTATCAGGGGCGGCGCATAAGTTCTATGGCCCTAAAGGGGTTGGGTTTATTTACATCAATGGTGATAATAATATCAAACCTTACCTTGATGGTGGTGCTCAAGAGCGTAACATGCGCGCAGGTACCGAAAACACCTACGGGATTGTAGGAATGGCTACTGCGCTAGACCTTGCTTGTCAGGAACGGGAAGACCGGGAGCAAAAGATCCGTTCTTTGCGAACTTACCTTTGTGAGCAACTCGCAAAGGATTTCCCAGAAGCAGATTTCAATGGCGACCCGACTCAAGGGCATTACAAGGTGCTCAATCTACGATTCCCCCCGTCTCCCAAGACAGAGTTGTTGCTATTCAACTTGGATATTGCAGGCATCAGCGTGAGCGGTGGAAGTGCTTGCAGCTCTGGCACAGATACTGGTTCTCACGTAATTCGTGCCCTTCGCGGGGATGATGATGACGCGGTAAATATCCGAGTATCTTTCTCCCACCATAACACCAAAGAGGAGGTAGATCGCTTGTTGGCGGTACTGCGCAGTGTGCTGCGTTAAAAAACGAGCGTGGGTTTAAACCACCAAAGGCACTTTAGGTTTTTTTGAACCATGTAAGGGATTATAAGGTCATATAATTAGATCGCTTGAATTCACGAATTTAAGCGGTATTAAGTGTCTTTGGTAGTTCAAATTAAAAAACCTTAAATTTTCTTACAATCTCTTATATGGTTTAATACGTGAGCATTGCTTTTATAGCATCCGCAGCGGCTCAAAGTGGTATTTACCCATTGACCAGAATTCATCCAGCGCAATTAGTCTTGGTTTAAAAAAGGCAATGATACTAGGCCAATCCTCTTGCCGAAAGATGCTTACGGTTGGTAAAAGGGTATACACCTGGCTAATTTCCTGGTGCTGCGCATTTGTTGCGGTCTCTTCCCATATCCATTCCTCTCCAAGCTGGGCATGGAGTACGCTTTTTAGTTCCAGCAGCTGTTCATAGAAAAGACTTCTCAGATCGGGGTCTTTCTGGTTTAAGACAATGCCCAGGTAAGCATTTTTCTTATCAACATTCAAGCTGAAGCTCAGTCCCTTGAACCCCGTCTTGTAATTGACCCAATTGACTTTTAATCCATCCGCAGAAGGTATTGGTCGCATATACTGTCCAAAGGCAGTCCAGAATGCTTTTCGTATTTGTGAAGCTTCTTCTCTTGAATACATGGGGTTCTTTTATAGCTATGCTTTTGAGCGTACTAATTCGCAAGATAGTATACTTCTTGTGATTTCCACATCGGCTCACTTCGGACAAAACACCATTAGTATGAGCAGGTGCGATACGCCGCAATAAAGGAAGAAAACGGGCCTTGCAGTGCACTGGGCTTTGGTGTTAACGCTATTAAGCCTATGTTATTTTTGAGTCAAAATAGAAGCTTAACAGGCTCTGGGTATCTTTTGAAATCAAAAATCAGTACCTTTGATTTCCTGTTTTTGATATGGTCAGAAAGGAGACATTGGAAATGTCATTTTTTGCCTAAATTGATTCAGTACTATGAGGAGTTTTAAACAGCTGCTTATATTTTTATAAACTCTTAAATACCAAAGTAAATGAATAAACTCTTACCATTCTTTAGCCTTATGTTATTCGCTGTGATGGCAAATGCACAGTGTGATGACCTTTTCTTCTCAGAATATGTTGAAGGATATTCCAATAATAAAGCGTTGGAAATCTATAACCCAACAGACGCTGCTATCAATCTTTCTGGTTATTCTATCGCACGTTTCTCTAACGGTAATACGAATGCTGGAACTGATAAAATCATCCCATTGCCAAATCAGATGTTGGCTGCAGGTGATGTTTTTGTTGTTGTGGTTGATTTGACAGACACGATGGACTGGGACTCTCAGTTTGATAAGCCAGCATGGAATGGTTTTAACGTCATTGACGTCGTTATTGACGACGTGACTGGAGAACCAGTTATAGATGAAGAAACGGGAGAGCCATTAATGGGCCCTGTATATATTGATGGCAATGCTGTTTTCGGAACGGAATACAATGAGGAGTATGATCTTCAATGTAAAGCTGATGCTTTCCTTTGTCCAGAGTATGAGACGAACAACGCCATGTATTTCAATGGAAATGATGCAATGGCATTGATCACCGGAACTGTGATCGCAGGTGATGGGTCTAATATCTTGGACGTTATTGGTGTTATTGGAGAGAACCCAGAGAACTGGAACCCCGCTCAGGATGCTTGGGTAACAGAAGAGGGAGGATGGATTACCAAGGATAAGACTATTGTTAGAAATGCCAATGTGATGACTGGTAGAAATACGCCATCGGACGTCATTGCTGCTTTTGGCGGTACTTTCGTAGGAACCGAATGGACTATTCATGGTAAAAACGATTTCAGCTACTTGGGTATCCACAGCAGTGTATGTCATCCAGATCAAGAATTCGTTCAGTACAGTTGTGCCAATGGCCCGATATCAGGTACGTCGGTTATCAATGCTATCGATTTCAAAGTGTATCCTAATCCAAATAGCACAGGATCACTTGATATTCAAGCTGACGAAAATATTGAGAAAGTTGTAATTGTAAACATGATGGGACAAACTGTCTTGGTTGATAAATACAACTATTCGCAGCCAACTGCAAACCTTGATTTAGGAGCAATTGCAAAAGGCATTTATGTTATTCAGGTGCATTTCGCTGACAATATGATTTCAACTCAGAAATTAATTGTAAAGTAAAAATGCTGAAGTATAGGGTAGGGGAAATAATTTCTCTACCCTTTACTGTTTTTAGGATCAAGTGGACAATAAGTTGTTGTATCCACAATCTTTATTATCCTTCTTACCAGGCCTTCTAATTAAGATTGTTTTCTCTTCTTTTCCATGTTTTTATCAATTATCAAAGGCCTACTTACTTAATATTAATGAAGCTAATGAATAAGGCCATAATTTGGAGTGTTTGTTTATGTTTTTTCAGCTCCGTATTGTTAGGACAGACAAGCACCTTATCAGGGGTCGTTACCGATGAAGTTTCTGGTGACGCACTTATCGGTGCCACCATTACTGTTGGCACCACAGGTACCGTTACAGATTTAGATGGTAAATATTCTCTGGCTTTGGAGAATGGTGATTATAGTATTCAGTTTTCTTACGTTGGATATGCCACCCAAGCCATCAATGTAAGTATAAAAGGAGACGACCAGACTTTAGACATTGCTATGGGCTCTAGTCTGATGCTGGATGAAATTGTAGTGACGGCGGACATTGCTATCGAAAGAGAAACGCCGGTTGCTTTTTCCAATATACCAAGTATAAAAATTGAAGAAGAGCTAGGAGCTCAGGATATTCCAATGCTCTTGAATTCTACGCCAGGTGCCTATGCAACAGAAGCTGGTGGAGGTGATGGAGATGCCCGAATTTCTATTCGTGGTTTTGATCAAAGATATGTAGCTGTGATGTTGGACGGTATTCCGGTCAACGACATGGAAAACGGAGAGGTATACTGGTCCAATTGGTTTGGCTTAGATTTAGTAACCCAAACAATGCAGGTTCAAAGAGGACTGGGTGCTTCTAAAATATCGGTACCTGCTGTTGGTGGTACCATTAATATTCTCACCAAGGGTATAGATGCTAAAAAAAGCCTTAGGGTCAGGCAAGAAATTGGTAACAATGGTTACACAAGAACAACGATGGGCTTGACGACCGGAAGGCTGAAAAATGGTTGGGGTGTTTCGCTTGCCGGATCTTACAAACAAGGCAATGGTTGGGTCGATGGTAACTTCACGCAAGGCTTCTTTTATTACGCAAGAGTTGATAAGCAATTAGGAGATCACCTTTTGAGTGTCTCTGGCTTTGGTGCGCCCCAAAAACATGGGCAAAGGCCGTTTTCAGCGGAAGCTGGTCAGGTGGATACCGCTTATGCGCGGAGCATAGGTGTTCCTGCATATGTTAATGAAGAGCTGAGTATAAAAAACAAAGGCCGTCGATATAATGATGCTTGGGGCTACAGAGATGGCGAGCTACTAAATACAAGGCAAAACTATTACCACAAACCTCAGTTTAGTTTGCGCCATAGCTGGCAGGCTAGTGATAAACTATACTGGTCTAATGTTGCCTATTTATCTATTGGTAATGGTGGAGGAGTTGCTGTAGATGGTGCCTCTATACAAAGAGGAGAGGATGACCAACTGGATATAGAGCAAGCGATTCAGGGGAATCAACCCACGCTTTTTAATCCGACGGGTATTTCAAATACTATTCTTCGGTCCAACAGGAATAATCATTTTTGGTATGGTATGTTGTCAACACTGCGTTATACTATAAATGATAATATGGTCTTTTCAGGAGGAGTAGATGGCCGATCTTATGATGGTGATCACTTTAGAGAAGTATATGATTTGCTAGGTGGCTCAGGCTGGCAAGAAGGACAGGTTTCACCTAACAGTCCGGTTCTCGGAGTAGGGGATAAATATGAGTATGACTATACCGGTAAAGTACGATCAATCGGTGCGTTTGGATTATTAGAATACAAGAGAAACCATTGGGCTTCCTTTGTGAATTTGTCGGTGGCGAATGCTCAATATGGCTTTATTGATAATTTCTCGAAATTTGAACTCCCATTTGTAGATGTACAAACTTATACCGTCAAGTTGGGTGCAACTTATAAGTTTGATACACAAAACAGCTTGTTTGTCAATACAGGGATATTGAATAAAGCACAGCCCTACCGAAACGTAATCATTACCAACTTCTGGGCCCCTACAGTGGATGCACAAGTGGCTAATAATTATGAAAATGAGGATATTCGCGCCGTTGAAGTAGGATATAATTATAAGAGCAAACGCTTTTCGGCTAATGTGAATANNACCGCATACCGGTTAATATCCCTGGTATTGATGCCTTGCACAAAGGCATTGAGGTTGATTTTGTGTTCAAGCCTGTGCCTAGTTTATCTATAGAAGGCTTAGCTTCTATAGGCGATTGGACATGGCAATCTGGGCAAATTGTTGAAGGGGTGCTACCTAATGGTGTTGCTTATACTTACGAGTTTGATGCAGCTGGTGTACACGTCGGTGATGCTGCTCAACTACAGATTGGTGGCCAGATACGGTATGAGCCAGTCAAAGATTTTTACGTGAAAATTAATACGACATTCTTTGACAATAACTATGCTGATTTTCAACCAGAAAACCTCCAAGGAGATAATGGTGGAAGAGAATCATGGAAAATGCCTTCTTATTATCTGTCGTCTTTCCATACAGGATATTTCTTCAAATGGAATAAAGTGGCGATGAACGTTCGGGCCAATGTATTGAATGTATTCAATGCTGTCTATTTGACGGATGCTAGGGATAATGATGATTTCAATTCACCAAGTTTTACGGACTTTGACGCAAAGTCTGCCTCTGTGTTTTATGGGCAAGGACGTCGGTGGAGCTTATCATTACAGGCTAGTTTTTAACGAATAATTAAACATTTAAAAAACAAACAATGCTTAGAACATTACTTTGCCTTCTCGTCTCTCTCAGCTTCAGCATGGCTTATGCCCAAGAAGATATAGCAGATGCAAGAGGCATGTCTGAAGGCACAACAGTTACGATAGAAGGGATTGCAACCAATGGTGACGATCTAGGAATTATTAGATACGTGCAGGATGCGACAGCGGGTATCGCTGTATATCCCGGAACCGGATCAGTAGGTGGTTTTCCTGACAATGTGGAAAGAGGAGACTTGGTAGAAGTAACCGGTGTCCTTAAGGTTTACAACGGTTTACTAGAGATAGACCCTGTGATATCGTACAATGTCATCTCTTCGGGCAACCCCTTGCCAGCTGCTTTGGTGACTACACCAGCCGGTATATCGGAAGATACAGAGGCTGAATTACTTCAAATCAATGGCGTTAGTTTTACAGCTGGCGGTAATTTGTTCTCCGTTGGAAATTATGAGTTTACAGCCAATGGCGAAACTGCTGAAATTTATATACGAACGGGCCACAGTCTGATTGGAACTGAGATTCCTTTAGCAACTGTTAACCTAACAGGTATAGCTTCTCAGTTTAATTCAATTTATCAGTTATTGCCTAGAGATATTAACGATTTAGAAATCGCTGATAATTTCTATTTGACATCTGCTCCTGTTCAAACAGACCTTTCAACGAGTGGTTTTACCGTGAGTTGGGAAACAAATGTAGCAGGAAATTCAACGGTTAGATATGGCACAACAGCAACTGACCTGAATCAAATGGTTGAATCATCAGATATGACCACCACCCATAGCTTGGATCTTTCAGGCCTGGAGGCAGCTACATTCTACTATGTTGAGGTTTCTTCCAATAATGGAACATCAACGGTGACATCAACGCAGAAGATTTACAGTACCGCTTCTACTTCTTCTGGTGCGATGAAAATATATTTCACTGCTGGTGTAGACCCTAGTTACTCAACAGGTGATTTCCCTACAGGAACGTCAGGTGCTGCTCTTGAAGGTGAAATTATTCATAGAATAAATGAGGCTCAGGTGTCTATTGATTGTTCTATCTATAATATCAATAGAGAGACCATTGTTGCAGCCTTGACCGATGCTCATGAAAGAGGCGTTGTCGTCAGATATGTGGCTGACAATGAAACGGCTAATCTAGCTTTGCAGAATCCTACGCCTCCATTTGGTGTACTAAAAGGGAATATTGATGGATTGATGCACAACAAGTTTTTTGTGTTTGATGCCGATGATAATGATAATTCATGGGTGATGTCTGGTTCTACCAACATGACATCTAATAACCTGGCGGATGATTATAACAACACTGTTTTCATTCAAGACAAAGCATTGGCTAAGGCCTATACTTTAGAGTTTGAAGAAATGTGGGGCTCTGAAGGAGCTTTGCCAGGTGTTTTCAACGCATTTTTCGGAGCAAATAAGACCAATAATACACCACATACCTTCTTGGTTAATGATATCATCATAGAATCTTATTTCTCGCCTTCAGATAATACAACGATAGGCATTGCCCAGGCCGTTGAGTCGGCAGATACAGACCTTCAATTTGCGTTGTTAGTCTTTACGAACAACGAACTAGGCTCTGCAATTGTAAGCGAGCATGATAGCGGTGTCGCTGTACGTGGAATTATTGATCAAGTGAATAGCCAGGGATCTGAATTTGACTATTTAGTCAATCAGGGAGTCGATGTAACAGAGGATAATACAACTGTTCAGACGCACCATAAATACTGTATCATTGATGCTACCAATGTGAATTCTGATCCACAAGTTGTTTTGGGTTCACACAATTGGTCGGCTGGAGCAGAAAACAGTAATGATGAAAATACATTGATTGTTCATGATGCGAATGTTGCCAATGTATACTTGCAGGAATTTGAAGCAAGGTGGTGTGAAGCGCATGGTGGCCAAGATTGTGTAGCAACGGATGTTGACGAGCTAAGTGTCATAGAAGGTGTTGAGCTGGATATCTATCCAAACCCTGCACGTACGACTACAACAGTCAGTGTTAACCTTGAGGAAAAGGAAGACTTGGTTTTGAATTTGCTTGATTTCAGAGGCGTTTTTCTACAGAGCATTATTATAAATAATGTTCAGGGCGAGTATACGGAATCTTTGGATGTACAGTCGCTGCCAGCTGGGCAATACATCATTCAATTGCAAATTGGAAATGAACAGATGTCACGGGTAATTCAAGTCGTGAAGTAAGCGCTTGATTGACGTTACAGATCAACGCAGCTAAACACGTTCAAATAAAGCCTCCAGACACTACAAGCTGTCTGGAGGCTTGTTGTAAGTACCAGTATTAAACTGATAGTAATGGCTAAACCTACCTCTAGTAATGTTTTTCGATTTAAGCAATTTGTTATAGCACAGGATCAGTGTGCCATGAAGGTAGGTACCGACGGTATTCTACTGGCAGCTTGGGCTAAGGTGGAGGAGGTTCGGCAAATTTTGGATATAGGCACGGGCACTGGCTTGATTGCTTTGATGTTGGCGCAAAGGCAAACTCAGGCCCAAATCATTGGCGTAGAAATAGACCAGGGAGCGGCTGAGCAAGCTCAGAATAATGTTGCTGCAAGTCCATTTTTAGATCGAGTAAAAATTATTCAGGGAAGTATTCAGGATTACACCCAAACCGCTGCCGGAACGTTTGATTTGATAGTGAGTAACCCTCCATTTTTTACCGGTGGTGTAATTTCCGAACAAGAAGGAAGGGCAAGTGTACGACACACCGTAAAGCTATCTCATCAGGATTTACTGCGCAGTGTACAGCGATTATTAGCACCAGAAGGTAGCTTCTGTTTGGTGTTGCCCTGGCTGGAAGGTTTGCGCTTTGTGGAACTCGCAAAAAGCTACCAATTATATACTTGGCAAAAAATCAAAGTAAGTCCTAGCCCTGAAAAATCGCCAAATCGCCTGTTGCTTTCCTTACGTAAAACTCCGCCTCCTGGCGATATGCCTGAAGACGGAGCTTTGAGTATTTATGCCAGAGGAGGAGCTGATTCACCTCGTAGCGCAGCCTACCAAAAGTTGACCGCTGATTTTTTTATCAGATAGGGCAACAAGTATAACTTAGAGGTAGCTCGTAAGTAGTACCCGTTGCGCAAGGCGTAGCCTGAAGCTCGCCGCACGGAGGAGGAGGACAAGGGATGGCCGGAAGCGATAGCGACCAAACAGCCCGGTGCAGCAACGGCATTTGCACCGCAATGCCATTGCCTGCATGGCCCAAGAAACTCTAAATGGCCAAAATTTCAGCCATTCTAACCAAATTTTGATTAGGCTTCTTCTCAATCGTGATGGCGTCAGTGAATGGTGTAAAGACGACTTCGTTATTTACCAAGCCAATCATGACATTGCCCTGGCCGGCCAAGAGCCCTTCAACTGCGCCGAAACCTAAGCGACTAGCCAAAAGCCGGTCTAAAGCCGAAGGTGATCCTCCGCGTTGCATGTGGCCAATGATAGTGACTTTGGTATCGTAAAAACTAATAGCGTCTTGTACTTTTTGTGCGATCTCTGCTGTTGGGCCAAGTTTATTACCTTCCGCTACGACAATGATTCCAAACATCTTTTTGCGCTTGACACCATGGCGAAGCAACTCAATAAGGTGCTCCATGTTGGTGTCTACCTCTGGGATCATAACATTACCAGCACCACTGGCAATACCTGTAGAAAGTGCAATGAAACCAGAATTCCTGCCCATAACCTCTACAAAAAATAGGCGGTTATGAGAATCGGCGGTATCTCTAATTTTATCTACAGCTTGTACGGCCGTGTTGACTGCGGTATCATAACCGATTGTGTAATCGGTGCCAAATAAGTCATTGTCAATGGTTCCAGGGATACCAACAATAGGAATGTCGTACTCTTCTGAGAAAACTTTAGCTCCGGTAAAGGTACCGTCTCCACCGATGGCAACACAGGCATCTACATCGAAAGCCTGGAGTGCCTCGTAGGCATTGCGCCTCCCCTCAGGTGTCATAAACCGTTTGCTACGGGCAGTTTTGAGAATGGTTCCTCCCCGATAGATGATATTGCCAACATCACGGATGTCAAGGCGGTGAAGATCACCATCAATCATTCCTTCATAGCCATTGTGGATGCCAAAAATATGTAAATCATGGTAGGCCGCAGTACGCACTACTGCACGTATGGCTGCATTCATACCAGGAGCATCGCCACCTGAAGTAAAAACGGCTATTCTTTTTATTTTTTCGTTTGGCATGATAAATTTATTTAGGAACAGCACAAAAATAAGTTGGGCCGTCGTTTTTCAAAAAGCTGGCTAAGCGGTTCATTTCAAGCGTGTCAGCTATTTGGAAAATCACAAAGACGGCTCAACTTATTTTTTGCGCAATACTTAATATACAAACTCACGATGATAAGCAACCAAGTTGTCGATCGGTTGCTTGATGAAAATACCGTGGTGCATTGCTCTTTCTGTAAGTACAATTTTGAGCATATCTTGAAAAACGTAAGCAATAGAACCAATGAAATGCACTGGAAGCTTTAGGTGACCGGGATATTTACGAACATGCCGATCAATAAATTCTGCAAAAGAACGATATAGGATACGCTGAATAAACGGATGATCAACGTGCTCAGACATGAAACGTGTGAATGACGCCAGGTAAACGTTTGGAGGCGTACCGTCGTAAACAGTATCAAGAATTTTTTGCTTGCCACCGCCTACAAAAACTTCAAAAGCCTCCTCTAGTTCTTTGGGCAGCTCCCGGTAGAAATAATGGCGGATAAGCTTTTTGCCCAAGTGGGTTCCGCTGCCTTCATCACCACAAAGATAGCCAAGATTGGTAACGTTGTCGATTACATCTTTGCCATCATAAAGGCAAGTGTTAGAACCTGTGCCGATGATGCAGGAGATACCAGGATCATTGCCGCAGGTAGCACGAGCAGCTCCAAGGAGATCGTGATGAACATCAATTTTGGCATTAGTGAAGACACGCTTCAGGCCGTTTTCAATGACGGCCTTGCGTTTTTGATCCCAACAGCCAGAACCGTAGAAATAAATTTCTGCCTCCTGTTCGAGGTTCATAATCCCCTTGAAGGCTTTGTTTACTTCTTGTTCGATTTGATCACTAGAGTGAAAAACAGGATTAAAACCCATGGTGTGGAGGCTGGTTTCCTCTTCACCTGATAAAAATTTCCAATCTGCTTTGGTAGATCCGCTATCGACTATGACTTTCATGACCACGGTAATATTGACTTAAGTTATTAGCTAAGCAAAGGTAGTGTAATTTTTACACTAAGTGGAGCTTTTAAGAGCGGAAAACTACTTGTAAAAGTTGTAAAAACCAAGGATAATTTTAATGATCTCTTTCAAGAAAAAGGAAAAAGACTAGAATAGGCTTTTCGACAAATTAAATTTTTTACATTGCAAGAAAAATAATTATGGGGCGCTTGGCTTCCTGGATTGATCAGTTAAACGATAGGGTAGGGCGGTGCGTTTCTTGGCTGACTTTGGGCTTGGTACTGCTTGTGTTTACCAATGTTTCTTTGCGATATGTCTTTAATTTGCCGTTGGCATGGTCTAAAGAGTTAGAATGGCATTTGTTTGCACTGATCTTTTTATTCGGCGCGGGGTATAGCCTTCGGCATGATCGACATGTACGGGTTGACCTTTTTTATGAAAAAGCGAGCGAGACTGACAGAGGTCGCATCAATTTCTGGGGCACACTCCTATTTCTGATTCCTTGGTGTTTGGTACTCATTTATTCAGGTTGGAATGCAGCTGTTGATGCCTGGAAAATGGGAGAACGTTCTCCAGAGGCAGCAGGCTTGCCAAATTTATGGCTCATCCAGTTTGCTTTACCATTAGGAATCGGTTTGTTATTGCTACAAGGCATTGCCGAATTAATTCGCTCACGAACCGATGCATCGGAATAAGCCCTTTATATCATGGAAATACTTGCCTTGCTGCTTTTTGTCAGCATATTTCTACTCATTTTATATGGTTACCCTGTTGCATTTACCCTGGGTGGCTTATCACTGATTTATGGTATTTGTTTTTTGTCGCCAGATGTTGTGAGCTTATTGCCCTTGCGTATAGCAGGAATTATGGCCAAGGAAGAATTAATTGCCGTTCCGCTATTCGTTTTCATGGGTATTATGCTGGAAAAATCGGGGCTAGCTGAGCGATTGTTAGAAACAATGGCATTGCTATTTGGAAGGATTCCTGGCGGCTTAGCCATTGCGGTCATTATTGTAGGAGCACTCTTGGCCGCCAGTACCGGAATTGTAGGTGCTACCGTAATTACGATGGGGCTGATTAGCCTGCCTACAATGCTGCGTAGAGGTTATAAGATAGAGCTGGCCACCGGCGTAATCGCCTCATCGGGCACCTTGGGACAAATCATACCACCTTCTATAGTCCTTATCTTGTTGGGGAGTGTTCTGAATGTAAGTGTTGGACAATTATTTGCAGCGGCGCTCTTGCCGGGTTTTTTACTGGTTGTGGCTTACATCCTTTATGTGTTTTTATTGGCTCGGGCCAAACCAGCATTAGCGCCAGCCATGCCCCCGGAAGAAGTTGCTGAATTTAGAGCGTCGAATTACTGGAAACGGTTGTTCAAAGCATTTTTCCTGCCTTTGTTGCTGATCGTTGCCGTTTTGGGGTCCATTTTGGGGGGAATCGCATCGCCGACAGAGGCAGCAGCCGTTGGAGCAGTGGGGGCTATTGTGCTAACCATTATGGAGAAGCGCTTCAACTTGGAAGTATTGAAAGCTGTGATGCAGCAAACTACCCACCTTACCACGATGGTGTTTGTTATTCTGCTCGGAGCGACGACCTTCTCGCTTGTGTTCCGGGAATTAGGAGGCGATCGCTACTTGGTGGAACTGATTGAGCAAGCCGACCTCTCTACTTATGCCTTTCTTGCAATGGTGATGGTCTTGATTTTTGTAGCTGGATTCTTTATTGATTTCATCGAAATTATTTTCATCATCGTTCCTGTTGTGGCACCTATATTCGAGGCTATGGGCGTCGATTTGGTGTGGTTGGGTATCCTTATTGCGCTCAATTTGCAGACTTCTTTCCTGACACCACCCTTTGGGTTTTCCTTATTTTACCTCAAAGGTGTCGCACCTCCGGAAGTTAAAACAGGGCACCTCTATCGGGGTATTATTCCTTTTATTGTTATTCAGGTCGTTGTTTTGGTGCTGATTGTTCTCTTTCCTGAGATGTTGAGTTGGATTAGTATCTAGTGCATGGAGTTTTTATTTGGTGTTTAAGTCTCCTGAATTTCACAACCTCTTTTTCAAGAAAGGGAAATGGAAACGAATTAACTAATAATCAGGTTATTTGTTTTCGATTGACTCTAAACACAAAAAATGTCAGAGAATCTAAAAACTAAGATTTCACTCTTCTTTTGCCTTTTTCTATTGACGACCTGTTCTCCGCAGCGGCAGGTAGCCTATCCATTGCCCAATCCTGTTTTGGTAGCTTTTAACCATCAATTGGATTTTACGAGTTGGAGAGATACGCTCGAAAAAGATGCTTCCATAAGTGTAATAACGGTAGATGGAGGATTGGTTTTGTTTTCGAATACTATGGGGCAAATTTTTCGATTTTGGATCAATGATAGTTTGTTAATCGTACAGTTGGATGCCACTTATAGTTTTCCGCTTTTAGGTGTAGCCGATCAGACGATTTTTGAAACTAAAAGGCGTCGAAGTAATGCTGATTTAGCAACTAGCATAAACGACCTGTTTCCAGAAGAGGTATACTTTACGACTAGTCCTGTTGATGATGATCCAACGGCAATTTCCATTACTGGTAATACTGATCTGTTTCAAATTGAAAGAGAGCAACTGCATCCAGTGGATTCCTTGACGTGGCACAGCTCGGCATTTGATGAGGAAGTAAGTTATCGGTTTGTTGACGGTCGTTTACAGGGGCAGTTTACGACACTTGATAGCCTGGGATTGTTGCAAATAGGTCAATTTCAGGAGGGCGCTGAATTTGGCATTTGGGAATATCGTGATACCTTAGGAAACTTGCAATACACAGAGGAATATGCTTTGGGCGGAGAACTTCAAAAGGTCCGTTATGAGAAAGGGGCTACATTTACCAGAGGAAAACCCTTGCCTACCCTCAGGTACCTATGGATCATTCATAGGATCATGTTTGGCCTATTCTGCTCCGTGAGCGCCTATGTATTGTTTCGGTACTTCCATTCCTTAAGGCGTTTTCAAAAACCATACGGAGGCGAATCAGCAATGCAAATATTTTTATCCATTCTCATTGTATCCCCTATCTTAGCTTTAGGTATGGGGATGGTTGCCGTGTTCTTAATAATGGCAATCAGCAGTGGGCTAGGGCCACTTTTGGGGTGGGATTTGCCCCTTCACTTTCTAGCTGTTTTGCAAGGACTTTTGATTTTTCCAATTATTGAGTGTGGATGGTTATGGATCACCCATAGGTTCAATGATGCCATTTGGCACGGTGCCTTGTTGGTGCTGGCCATTTTGATTTTGGGGGAATGGCATTTTTTAACAACGCTAATTGAAATTATTTAGATGTTTTTTAATTTTACTCATTTGTAAATTTCTTCTTTTGGTAATTCTGGCTATACATTCACTCATTAAACCCTTTACGTTAAAGAAGGGGAAAAGCTTGTAGCCAAAATTGTTTGGCAATGAATAACCAATACGTAGTTTTGGCTACATTCCGGTTTCAGCTCCTCGCCCAAACACAAATAAGCGGCGACTTAGTATAACGAAACTTACCGGTTGGTTCACTAGATCAATAGTTTATCCTATGTTTTCAGAGGGAACGATTTCATAGTTACCACTTATTGCCGGGTGCAGGGCCAAAGAAAATCACTAAAATGTTGGGTAACAAAAGCTTGAGTTTTAAAAGGGTAGGGGGTGCAATTAGGTATGTCGTATTCCTAGGAATAGCCGTTTTATGTTTGCTTGAGTTGTGCTTCCGAATGTACGTAGTTGATTTTTATGGTAGCAACCTAGCTGGCCTGAATACGGAAGGAGCGCTTTCTGGAACTACCCCTACCAGTGTTTTAGTTATCGGTGATTCTTTCAGTGCAGATCAACGAAGTTACGTTAAAGGCCTGCGGGCTAAAATGCCGGATCAAAGTATTGTGAATTCGGCGATTCCTGGTACCTGCATCAGGCAACATCAGCTATTTGCAAAAAAGCGGTTAGAGCAATTTATGCCAGGCCTATTGATTTATCAGGTTTATGTAGGGAATGATTTACTAGAATATCGACATCCTATAGACGGTAAGGCCATTAGCGTTAAGCGAAAAGCATATTGGTGGTTGGCTGATCGGTTTCTGGTCTTAGGCTACCTTAATGCCAGAATGCTGGGATTCAAAAGAGTACGGACGAAAGAGGAAGATTTGGCGCGAGAGCCTAAAGCTGATGCTACATACAGCGCCGAATCCTATAATCAAAGGACTAAACTATTGCTAAAGGCAGAGCCCGCATTGATTCAAAATACGGCCTTGTTGCAAGGGGGAAGAGAAGAGGATGTAAAAGCCTTTTGTACGGATATTAAGGAGGTATTAGACGATGTGCCTTCCGCGACTAAAGTAGTCGTACTAGTGATTCCTCACTGTGCTCAAACTGGCGAGCTGTATCTGGAACGGATGGAAGAATTGGGGGCAACCCCAGCTGACCATACTGCTTTATTGACTGAAAATTATCCTTTTTTTGATTACTTAAGCACGGAGCTTTCGACGAGTAATTGTAGGGTGGTCAATGTTTTGCCGTGGGTGAAGAATACAGGTAGTGAGGAACTGTACTTCTATCCCAATGACCCGCACATGAATGAGGTTGGTCAGCAACGCCTTGCGGATTCTTTATTTCAGTTGTTGGAGCAAGACTCTTGGATTCCTCAGTAAGTATAAATGCCGATTATTGAGTCTGGAGTATGCATCAATGAGGATAAACTTCCGGTGGCTGCTCATAATAGGAAGTATTGATGAGCTTATCCAATTGCCCGGTATTTAGTTCATAAATAGCGTTCCATCGTTCTTTGCTCCACAGCTCTCCTTGGGTGATGAGTTGTATCTTTTCGTAATAAGTAGCCAAAGGACGATCCGTAAATTGGTCGGTGCCTGATTTTAAACTTTCCAAATATCCTTCCGGTAGTTTTCTGAAGTAGTGGCCCACCCGCAAATTGTCACGCCTTTCGGCAGGGAGCCGTGCTAAAAGAGGGTCGCTCAATGCCAATTGATCAACAATGTACACTTTGGGCCCAGCTTGGTAGCCACGCATTCCTATAGCCACTTGTACTTGCCAATCTTCAATAGTGTCAGAAGGGTTGGCACAGGCTTCTTGTTTCACCTGCTGCTCAATTTTAAAGACGGGATCCCAGAAGCGCAAGTCTAAAAAACCGGAGCGTTCCCAGGCAATGCCTTTTTCATCGACGATGCCGTGTGGATAGAGCGCATGCTCATTGCCTTTCCGGTCATCGTAATAACTAGGGCGGGTATGCAACGGGTGGTAAGTTTGGAATAAGCTTAGCAAGAAAACCAGAAGTGAGGCTCGAAAAACAACCTTTTCAGGTAACTGTAGCTGACTAACAAGCATTACCGCCACGATAAAAGGAACACTGAAAAAGCGGCCACTCATAAAGTCTCCACCAACACTTGCGATGTAAAATAAGTAGAAAAGCAGACCAATTGCCCAGCATTTGTAGAGCCAGTTGCTTTTACGGAAGCAGAGCAAGATAGCTCCGGAGATGCAAAGCAAAGTTGGCCAGTCATTCTGTAAGGAATCCAGGAAATAGTAAGCTCCTTGCATCAGCATACTCGTAGCAGGCAAGCCTGTTTGCGCTTTAGCATAGAATGTATTTGGCACAAAAGAGCCGTAGTAAACCAGCGAAAAAAACTCCCATAAGACAAAGGGAATACTGCCTAGTAGCAATCCCTTAAAGTTAGCCCAATGAGACCGTTGGGCAATTACCCAAACAAATATAGGTAGCAACAAGACCGCAAAGTCTAATCGAACCATGACGAGTAAACCTCCTAAAAGGCCCAGTAGCCACGTTGAAACCTCCTCCTGCCTACGCCACCGGTCCATTTGAATAAAAAGGAAAATCATTAGGAAATGAGCCAAAGGGTTCTCCAGGCCCGAGGTAGAATAATCAATGAATGCTTTAGAAGAGATCAATAATAAAAGCGCTGCATGGGCAAGCTTAGGCGTAGCAGCGTGTTTCACCAATAGGTAAGCAGTAGCAGCTGATAAGGCCACACTAATTCCCATCACCGTAAGGAAAGCATGGTGACTTATCCAATAAAAAGGAACGAGTAGAATCACCCACAGCGGATGGGTGAATACTTGCACCCGCTCGGTAATGTTCCAACGGAGGCCATATCCGTGGGTGAAATTGTAGATGCTTCGGAAACTGATATAGATATCATCAGACATCCAGGCATTCAAAACCACCAATAGTAAATAGAAACCGATTAATATCCAGCTAATTTTTCCAAGTGCTCGCATTTCCCAAAATTAGCACTTATGTGGAATTACCTTACTTTTTATTAAAAACAAGCTTAAAACTGCTGAATACTTCTCCAACTTTGCGTTCTTGGCAGTATGAAGACCTTTGTTGTTCAATTTTCAAGGTTGTTGCGGGTTCGGCATTGGGTAAAGAACGGTTTTGTGTTTATCCCTGCCATTTTTGCCCGAACATTAGGGGCCGATACCTTATGGGCGCTTCTGTTAGTCAGCCTGTATTTCTGTATTACCTCTTCAGTCGTATACATTTTCAACGATCTAATCGACCTGGATAAAGATCGCCGCCATCCGACAAAACAGTTCAGGCCCATAGCTAGTGGGTATTTTACACCTAGGGCGGCCCTTGCTTGTATGTTTATCCTTTTGCTGATCGTTATTGGTGGTGGTTTCTACTTGCCGGAGCTTGCGCCGGTTATTGGGGCTTACCTCGTCCTAAATATTGCTTACACCTTGTATTTGAAATACCTGGCAATAGTAGATGTTGCTGTGCTAGGGATTGGTTTTGTTTTGCGAGTAGTGGCGGGCGGTATTTACGCTGAGGTGTTTGTATCAGAATGGTTGGTAGCTATTGTCTTTTTATTGAGTACAGCCTTAGGGTTTGCAAAACGCCGGCACGATCTGGCAATTGCTCCTGAGGTTGCGCTAGAATCCCGTAATGGACCCACTTATACACTGCCCTTTTTAGACCTTGCTATTACGATTATGCTCTCCATTACGCTGATGGCTTATGTTATATACTCGCTTTCTCCGGTGGTAATGGAACGCTTGAACTCTGATAAGATCTATTTGACTTCCTTTTTCGTTTTTCTTGGTATTTTACGTTACTTATTACTTACGCTTGATGAGAAATTTTCAGGATCACCTGTAGAAATCATCTATCGTGATCGGGTGTTACNNATTATGGGCTGGGTAGCTACCTTTTATTTCCTTATTTATTAGTGGGAATGCTAATTGCTTTTTAGGGCAAAAATTCTTAATCAACTAGAGTGATGACTAGAAAGAAGGTCGTTTTATACAATCCTAAGGCTGTTTTTTATGATATGCCGCTTGCGCTATTATCGATAGGTTCGATGTTAGATCCAGCTCATTATGAAGTAATAATCATTGATGGGAGGGTAGATGATCGCCCCTTAGAGGCTGTGTTAGAAGCTACGGAAGGAGCATTGTGCTTTGGTGTTACTTCTCTAACCGGTAATCCTCTGCGTGATGCATTGGAGGTGACAAGAAGCGTACGTGCCCGCCATCCCAATATCCCTATCATTTGGGGGGGATGGCATACGTCATTGTTTGCGGAAGAAACGTTGCGTGATGAACCCGCGATTGACATCAGTGTTCAAGGCCAGGGCGAGGGTACTTTTCGAGAACTCGTTGCTTGTCTTGAAAGCGGAGCCGATTTGGCAAATGTCAATGGTATTTGTTACCGAACGCGAAAAGGTGAGGTTGTTAAAAACCCTGGCAGAGCACTAGAGGATATGAATTTCTTGCCCAGGGTAAACTACGAATTGATTGACGTTGAGAAATACTTCAAGGCCAAAAAGCAGCGCCAGTTTGATTATATCAGCTCAGCTGGCTGTCGATTTCGTTGTACTTTTTGTGCTGATCCATTTGTCTTTAGCAGGAAATGGACGGCGATTGAACCGGATAGAATGGGCGAAGAATTGGAGTATTGGCATAAAAAGTATCAGTTTACTGACCTGAATTTTCAGGATGAGACCTTTTTTACTAAGCGACAGCGTGTAACAGCTATTGCACAACAATTCCTGGATCGTGATATCAAAACTACCTGGGCAGGAACAATGAGGGCTGATCAGGGATCCCGGATGAGCGAGGAAGAGTTTGATTTGTGCAAAGCTAGCGGCCTCAGGCGCGTTTTGGTAGGAGTGGAGTCGGGTTCCCAAGAAATGATGGACTGGTTGGCCAAAGACATCAAACTCGAGCAGGTGTACGAAACTGCCCAGAAATGTGCTTCCAGAGATATCGACGTGATTTTCCCCTTTATTGTCGGTTTCCCTGATGAAACGGATAAAAGTGTTTTAGACTCACTTCGCGTTGCTCGGGAATTGAATAGTATGCACCCGGGATTCACGACTCCTATCTTTTTCTTTAAGCCTTATCCTGGTTCTAAAATCACCCAGGATGTAGTTGCTAAAGGCTATCAACTTCCTCAAACCATCGAAGATTGGGCGGATTTTGATTATATCGGTTCATCCGGCCCATGGGTAAGTGCCGAAAAATATAGAATGGTGGACCGCTTTAAGTTCTACAATAAGCTAGCAGGAAGGAAACGGAAATGGTATACTGCGCCTGCTCAATGGATAGCGGGCCTACGGTGTGATTCATTGTTTTTCGAATGGCCAATGGAAAAGATATTAGCAGATCGATTAATTCCAAAGCAGCAGTTGTCTTAATCAGCGTATACTAAACCTAAAGAATGTCGATTTCACCATCGAATCCAAATGAAAAGCGTTTTTCTAATGCTGTAGTAGCGTTATGTTTTCTAATTGTATTTCCGTTAGTGATTTGGATACTGTTGCGCTTGTTTGATTTCAATGGCCTATATGGACAAGACGCTTATGAATACTTGCGATATGCGGATGCGCTGGTAGATTGGATGAAGAAAGGAAATCCTCCAGGCGACTATTTCTGGCCGGTCAATTATCCTTTTTTCGGTGCATTAGGCGGCTACCTTACAGGCAATACACTGGCCTGTTTGCAATTCATTTCTGTATTTTCATTAACAGCTACCGCATTTGTGGTCTACCGGGTATTGGGAGATTTTAGAGAAAGGAATAGCGATAAGAATATATTGTTTTTGTATTGCTTTTGCTGCTGCCTGATGGCGCCATTTTTGCTTCGATCTGCCATGTTGGTAATGTCTGATAGTGTGGCCATTTTGGGGGTTGTGTGTTTTTACTATGGCTACTTTCGCTATGAGAGAACCAAGAAAGCGAAGTGGCTTTTGTTATTGTCAGCTGCTGCGGGAGCTGCTGTGATGACGCGTTATGCTTTAGCGATATTTTTAGTGCTTCCAGCTTTTCATTTGCTCGTGCTGGTGTTTAAAAACCGTCATTGGTACCTGTTGTTTCCTGCTATCGTTTTAGCTGCTTTGTTTCTGATTCCTCATGGATGGATTCGGTATGAAGAGCCCTTTGCTTTTTTAGGGCACAATTACCTGGGCGAATGGTCCTGGCAACACTGGTTTCAGCGTGTGTTTAATCGGCAAGATGGCCAAGTTGCCTACCGATTACCGAATCTTCTTTATGCGTTTTCCTACGTTTATCATCCTGGTTTCTTTTTGCTTGGGGCAGTGATATTACCATTTGTAAAATGGAGCGATTGGAAACCAATGGTGCAAAGAATAACACTTTTCTCTGTTCTTTTGTACACCTTTTTTATTGCGGGTATCGGTTTTCAGAACCAACGTTTTCTATTGCCTTTGTTGCCGCTTGTCTTGATCTTGTTTTATCCGGCGTTTTTGCGGAGTTGGCATTGGCTGCAAACAAAAATCAGGCTGCAACGTAAATGGTTTTTTGTGGGCTTGGTGAGTCTACAGTTAGTATTGTTCGTTTACTCGTTTAATACCGTTTGGTTAATGAATAGGGTCGAAAAAACGATTGCCACAAGCTTGCAAGCATATCCTGCTGACCATTTGTATTGTTTCTATCTTGACCCCGCCTTAGAGAGTTATCAGGTTCCTCAAAAACTGATTAACTTATGGAAGGAGCCTATTACGAGGTATAAAATTCAAAGTTATATATTGTTTCATCCAACAAGATTCAGCCACCAGTGGGAAGGCCACACCTTGATGGAAAACTGGGCGTATTTGCGAAAGAATTACCACTTGGAGGAGCTAGAATCGTTTCCTGATGGTTGGGTATTGTACCAAATCAAGAATCAAGAATCAAAAAAAAGGAATGCGCCTGACCACTAAACTTGTACTCCCTGTTTTTACCAATGGTCTGCGTACAGTCGTTATCAGCATTGGCAACCTACTCATTGCCTGGCTTGTTATACGGCAAACCTCTGCAGAAGAATGGGGCACTTTTGTTCCTTATCTGGTGGGGATGGGTTTGGTGACGCATGTGCTTGGGTGGGGCAATAAAGAGTTTTTACTACGACAGTTTAGTCTGGACGAAAAAAATATAGCCAGCGCTTTCTATTCGAGTCTGGGAGCCAGAGCGAGCTTATTGGTGGTTGTCAGCTTAGTAGGTAGTTTTTTGTTGCCTATCGGAATACCGGTCACCTGGCTGTTAGGCTGGTTGATCGCTTTTTTTCTATACCAAAGTTATGATGCCTGGATCACCTATCAGAAGGCCTTTGGATTAGCTGCATTGGTAGATGCTTTAGGCCTTGGACTCATTGTTGGCGCGTTGTTTTTACAACCTCAAATGTCTTTCCCCGCGCCATTCTATTTGATTGCATTATATGCCATGTCTTATACTTTAAGATGGTTGCTGCTGTTTTTTTTGATAGGTTTACCTAAGTTGCCTGAAAAGGGATCATTAAAGATTTTTGATTTAGCATACTTGTCTACTGCAGCTCCTCTTTTATTGGTAGGTCTGGTAGGTCTTCTGAGTAGTAAGATGGACTTGTATGTAGTCAGTTATACGCTTGACGCGAAAAGCAGTGGTGAGTACCAAATTCTAACGGGTGGACTCAATTTTATCCGAGCAACGGCAGGTTTTATCGTCTACGCTTTTATCACGGATGTTTACAAGATGAGTAAGGCCAATATTTCGCTACAGCTCAAACGATTAACTGCTTTGGGAGTAGGGATTAGCTTTGCCGGGGTTGTTGCCCTATCTCTATTGTTTAGATATGGCCTGGATTTGGCTTTCGACTTCGAGATATACCTCGTGGCAGTGTTTTATTGCCTGCCTACTTTTGTGATTATCCTTTGTGTAATTTATCTGTATCGCATTAAACAAGAAGCTATTGTTATTCGCTATGGCATCATAAACGCTGGTGTCAACTTTACACTTTCCTTGGTGCTGCTACCAATGCTAGGTATCCTTGGAGGCTTGCTGGCGGGTTTTATTAGTTTGTCGATTACGGCTGTCCTTTATCTATTGGCCTTCAATCGTAAGTAGTTGCCACCCTTTTTTAAAGCCTCTCGCCAATAATAAGTTTTTAGCGAGAAATTTAGGTGAGCCAACATTAACTGAATATGATATCGAATTGGCCATTTAGCCGTTTCACTAGGTAATTTATAAGGGGTCGTACTTATGCTTTTTCTTAAGAAGGTTTTCACCCATTGCCGTTCAAAAGGGCGAAGTTCAGTCAGGTACTTTTGGGTGCGACTGCTTGAGATAGGATAGGAGAGTTGCTTGTGGATGTTTTCGAGAATGGGCTTGTTTTTATGAATTAGATCACGGTTGTAGAAGTCAAGCATACCGGGCTCGTAATTAACCTGTAGGAATTGGCAAAGTTGTTTGAGTTCTTTTTGTGGATTATTGACCAACTGCTCGTAATAAATAACGTGAGCGTTATTGTGAAAGTGAACCTCCAATTGCCTGATAGCGAATAGCCCACGCTTGACAAATATTGCGGCCTTCTGTAGTAAGCGAGCAGCAGAATAGCCCTGATAAGCACGTGTTTTTTGAAAATTTTTTAATAAAGAACTAATAACATCTAGCGGGTGCCGCACAATTAGGATGACTTTAGCCTGTGGGCAAACCCTGTGGATAGTAGAGAGAAAGTAAATGTTTTCAGGCGTTTTCTCACCAAATATTTTTTTACCCTTAGCGGAAAGATAGTTTTCACTTAAAGTGCTCAATAGCTTAGCGGTGCTACCGGAGTAGGAAGCGTGTGCTACCTGAAAAGCATTCATAACATCAAAGGCAGGGTCATCAAAATCCTTCAGCCGTTGGTGTAAAACAGCCATTAATTGCTCGTACTGCCAGTCTTTTTTGATTTCTTTATCGGCTAAAACCCGATCAATAATATTGAAGATATTGGTCTCGGGACAAACGGCAATTTCAGAATGGTGATCGAGAATTAGTTGTAACAAAGTGGTACCAGAGCGAGGCACGCCTGCGATGAAAAATGTTTGCTGAGGAGGATTTTCCATGGCTACTTTTCTTGAATACTTTGAGCCTTTTCATTATTTACTTCCTGAAGCATATAAATAAAGTGCTCTTCTCCCCATGTTTTACGCCGCTGGACAGGGATAAGCTCACTATTGTTTTGTTGGGCTATTGCATTGATACTGGCAAGATCACAAGCATCTGTGAGGATAAAATAAACTGTACTTTCTTTATAAGCTTTCAATTGAAAAAATAAGGCTTCAAAGTACTCGAAGTTTTCACCGCAAAGGAAAGCTCTTTCCTGGTCGTTGGTGGGAGCTTTGGCAAAGTAAGGAGGGTTAATAAAGATAAAATCAAAACTTTGCGTAGGGATATTTTTGAACAAATCGGAAGTAATCACTTTAAGCTTAAGCCCATTCTTTTCTGCACTGCGTTGTATGGATCTTGTAGCTGCTGGATTGATATCGCTAGCGGTAACAATTCCACCCATTTTGCTACAGCTTAATGCCAGTAAACCATTGCCTGCACCTAGTTCCAAAACGGTGCTGTTGGCCGCAATTTTTGTTTTTGCAAAATCGACAAAAGTACGTGTCGTCAGAAACCAGCGAGGATGAAATACACTGGGTTCGAGGCAGATTTCGATACCATCCATGGTATGCCAATGTTCACGACCGTTATACCATCGATATATTAGCCAAAGAATGGGCTGCAATACACGCCTTATTACCTTTTTGACCATTAGAATCCCTCAATTTCAGGTTGGCGATAGCGCAGCCAAAATTTCTGTAATGCTTTAATTTCGTAAGGGTATTTGTACCAACTTTTTTGATAGCGAAAGGCCGCAATTATGCGCATCATTTTACGCTGGAAAGCAGTGAGCTTGACATCCGTAGCAGTAGGGTAGTAGGCGTTGAGAACGGTCTCAAAACCTTTGATTCTGTCTACCATTTCTGGCTTCAACCAAGGGGTAAGTGGATTCTTACGTAAGTCGAATGCCTGCCACTCGGGGCTGAGCCAATCTTCCAATGTTGCCGGGAATTTGAACCCTGCCTCTGTAATACGACGATAGAGGTCGGAACCTTCTGTAGGTACTGGGCTGTAGACGTAAATAATAATCTCTGTGTCGGGATTGATCTCTTTGATCTCTTTGATAAAGGCAATATCCGATTCAATCTGATTCATCACTTTTTCTGAGCTTTTGGCAGGCATGCCTAGCACAAAAGAATATTCGGGGATAATACCAAATTTCTTCATACGTCCCGCAAACGCCTTGATTTGCGCAGCGGTTTGTTTTCCGCCTTTGTCCATTTCTTTTAGAATCTCATCGTTGCCGCTTTCTGCACCAAAGAAGATCATCCGACAGCCTGCTTGGCGCATAAGTTCCAAGGTCTCGTCACTGTACCGATCAATGGTGTCAATACGGCCTTCTCCCCACCAGATCATATTTTCGTTGAGCATGAGGCGGCAAAATTCTGCCACTCGCTTTTCTGAAACAAAGAAGTTATTATCGTGGAATTCAATAGAATCTGCTCCGTATTCTCGCTTTAGTTTTTTTACATCAGCATAGATATTTTGGGCATTTTTGCCTTTCCAGCGAGCTTCGTAAATGGGGACAACTGCACAGAAAGAACATTTGAACGGGCATCCAACACTAGAGTGATAAGCAATGGTTCGCTTCCCTAAAAAAGTATTTGCGAGGTAACCTTGTAGCGGATAGAATTCGTTGAGGTAATCGTAGGGCAATGCTGCTAAAGCATCTTGGTCTAGCAGATCGTTTTTACCGTTTTGGATAATCTCTCCATCCGGGTTCTGATAAATTAAATTCGAGATAAACTCGTAGGGCGTGTTGTTTTTGAGTGCGTCTAGTAAGGCAGGGAAAGCTTTGTCTCCAGGGCCGTTGATGACAAAGTCAATATAAGGGGCACCCATTACGACTCGGTATTGGTTGGCTGCAAAATATCCACCCCAAATATTAATGATATGGGGATATTGTTCCTTGGCTTGTTTTGAGATAGGAATTGCCTGTTGTAACTGTGGCCCTGGCATGGCTGTTGTTCCCAAGTAACCGAACTCGCCGGTATCTAGGTAGCTTTTGATAGTTATCCACGGATCTTCCTCCATGTTTCCGTCTACAAAAACATAGTCGTGTATACCATGTATCGAGGCCCCGACCTGCAATATGCTATTGGGAATGCGATGGTTGTAACCAGCACTACGGGGGTTGAATAGAATAACTTTATGAGCTGTCGGTTTAGACACAGTATTCAAGGATTTGTTGTTTGTTTTTGCGCAGTATAAAGCTCAAGGTACGCATCTACGACGCGAGATAAAGAGAAATTGGTGACATTTTCTGCATCAAAGGACTGAAGGATTCCATCAATGATTCTTTCTGAAAGTGATTGGCTATCAGTTCCGGTTACTGTATTGCTAAGTTCTGGAGCGATGCCTACCGGCGTAGCTACTACGTGTGCCCCTTGCTGCAATGCCTCAACGAGTACAAAGCCAAAAGATTCATAAGAAGAGGTATGCAGGAAAACCTTACTTTGCGCCATGAGTGACAATACTTTGGCTCGTGGTAATGCTCCGGTAAAGGTCAGGTTATCAGTAAGACCCTTTTTTATTGCTAATGCTTCCAGCTGTTGCCGTTCTGGACCATCTCCAACCAGTAGGGCAGAGAAAGAAGGAACCTTTTTTTTGACTAAAACAAGAAGGTCAATAAAGTAATCGTATTGTTTTAAAGGAATAAGACTTCCTACGCCAATGACGTCGTATTTTTTATTAACAGCTTGAGACGCAGAACGCCAAGGAACACCCCAGGGAATAATGTGGTCTACCTTTGTTCCGGTCGTTGTAAAGAACTGCTCCGCATGGAATAAGGATAAGCCCACCTTGGTTATCGAAGCAGAGGAAAGTAAGTTCAGGTAGCGGTTTGTCGGCCGCGCATCCTGCCCCATGAGCGTCACAAGGTGATTGACACCAAAACGCCGGTTGGCCAAATGGGTGACCAAGCAAGCATCGGTCATCCAAAAGCTGTGAAGAAAAGCCTCTGGGTATTGCTTAAGCAATTTGGTGAGTTGCCGGAAAGCAGCGATGCGGGTACGTGTTTTTGCCCCTGGGCCCTTGCTTGCACACGGGTACACCTGTGCACCGTGCCATCGGTAGGGAGCATTGTTTTGGGGATAATGAAGGCTTATAATATGCAATTGAAGCCCGTCTACCTCCATGAGTGCCTTTGCGAGTAATTGCATCGGGGGGATGCATTGGCTATCTTGCTCATTGGCTGCGAAACCGGGCGTAACCCAGATGATATGTTTTGTATGAATAGTCTCCACAGATGATAGCTCGGATTTGGTTGTTTAAAGGTGCAATTATTGATTAGGCTGCAATTCCAGTTGATACAAATAGTCGTTACTAGTTTTTAATAGTATGCTGTCCAGTTTTATAACGGTAAGCGGAAACTGTGTCTTAGAATCATTGGCAATCCTGGGATCAACACAGAACAAATGACTTGCACCTTCTTCTTCTCGAAGCCTTTCTATTACCTCTGCTTTTGCGGCTTTACTTTCCAAGGACCATCCCATTCTTTGGGCGCGCGCTAAGATTCGAGGATTTCTGCAATCAAAATCTTGATAAACAACAATAGGAAAATCACTCGTGGATGTATTGCTTTTTACCAACTGACTGATCTCTTCAATAGCCTTTGGTCTATCATAATAATTGTATTCGGCATAGCATGTACTGCAAACGACCAACGCTATAAGTACGGTCAAGCCCCATCCCTTTTTTATAGAACTGATACGGTCAATTCCCAAGCCAGCCAGAATAGCAACAAACCCTAGGAAGGGGATTTGGTAATAATTATGAATGGCATTGAGATTAAAGAAAATCAATAGATAAATCAATAGTCCTATCCCCCAAGCATAGAGAATAGGCATTTGCTTATCTGTTCGCTTCGCCCACCAACCTGTAAAGGCTAATGGTATAGCTATTGCCCCTCCTACTTCCAGCAGCATTCTGATGGAAGTAACCTTCCAATGGTAAAGAGAGAGGCGTTGTTGCCATACCCCAAAATACCAGGAAGCGTTGTCCGTGAATTTGCGATAATGCAGGATGTAACTCCAATCAGGTGCGGTATCATTAACCAAGTAAGCATGCTCTCGCCAAAGCAGAAAACATACTAACGGCAGGACAAAAACAATGCTTCGAGTTATCAACCAGGTCAGTTTTTTTTGTTGCCACGTGTAGATTAAAATTGGGAGGGCCAGATAGAAGATATAGGGCACCTTTACAAGGAATGCTGGTATTGCTAATAGGCTACTGAGCAACAATAAAAGCAATGAGCTACGTGCCACCGCTTTCATAGCATAGTAAAACATAGCGTAAGCAAAGCCGAGTGCAAAAAAGTCAATATGGATAGCTCGGGAGTAGAACTGACTAAGCGGCAAGGCCAAGAAGATTAATGTTGCATATTGTGCTATAGTGATCGAAAAAAGCCATTCGGTGACGCGATAGAAGTAGTAAGCAGAAAATAAGAAAAACAAGAAAAAGGCACTTCTGGATAAAAGCATAGACGGCCCCAGCCATCGCTGTAATTGAGCTACAATGGCTTCGGGCAGCGGGCATTCCAGTACAAGTTCTCCATGACTTCCCATCCAGGCTACCTGAGGGTGCATAATGTCAATACCGTTTTCGGTAAAATCCCAGATATAAAAAAACGTATCGGCCTGACGCCAATCATGGGGCAGGTCCAACTGCGGCTGGAAATGTAAAAATCGGAGGACAATCAGCAGCAGAGCTACTAGCCAAAAAAAGCGATTTAGGAATACCTCGTTTTCTTCTTTAACCATGGATCATGGTTTACGGATGATGACCCAAGGAAAGGGACTTCTCGCTACGCCAACCTTCCGCATCAGCTTGTTGATTAAACGACCAGGATTATAATGTAGATAATAAGAGGAGTCACCCAAATCTTCCCAGCAATGGTGATAGTAGTGGCTTTTCATTCCTGAGCTACCTTGTTCTTGGTAGTAGGCCTGCGTTCTGGCTTTGGCTTGAGCTACTTGCGTTGCGGTGTAGATGGGGCTGTCCATGATGTGTAGCTCTCCTTCGGGTTTTAATAAGCTTGTCAGGTAGTGTGTCAGCTTGTTTAAATCAGGGAAATACTGAATACAGCTAACCAAAAGGATAAGATCAAAGCTTTGTTCTGGCAAGGTGGCCTTGAAGATGTCGCCGTAGGCAAAGGAACATTGGCCACTTGCGAATATCCGATTTGCTTGTTCGAGCTCTGGGGTATTAATGTCTATACCGAGAACTTTAACCTCCTGATTGGTGACGAGCTGGTGGGTTAGCCAACCATTGCCACAGCCTAAATCAAGAATAGCTGATTTTGGCTGTTTCCTGAGTAATTCAATCAGCAGCTGGACATTGTATTGCCGCAGTTTCCATTCTCTAGCCTGAGGGTGTTTTGACGGAAGATAGGGGAGTTGCTTAACAATTTCATCCGGGTACAGTCGCCCTTCTTTTCCACGTGCCTCCAGGTAGGCAGTCTCAAAGTCATTCACTGGCGGCGTTAGATATACCAAGTCGTTTATTATCGGGTAGTCGTCGGTCAGTTTCATAGTTAAAAAACCTCTGCGGGCTCTGCGTTTCTGCGCGAGTTGCCTGATTTTGAATACATTCCCTTTTTTACACCTGTTCTAGACCAAAGCATTCCCAGACGAGCAACAATTACTTTTAGCTGGAGCTTCCATCCTGGTAGGGTGTTTTGCTGATGGGCCAATTGTAGCTTATGTAATTGGACACTGTTAACGACCCATCGCACAGCATAGTCATAATATTTCCGTGGATAAGTTCGAAGAAAATCAATATCCCGGTCAGTACTAGAAAACCAATCGGGTTGCTTTGTGATTTTATCTTTTATATCCTCATACAAGCCAGTGCCTTTGATGGGGTAGGCGATAGTAATCGTAAAATGGTCGGGATTGGCCTTCTTTAAATGATCGAGGGTGAGGTGTATATCTTCCTCTGTTTCACCAGGATAGCCAAGCATGATGAAGGTGCCGGTTTCCATGCCTGCTTGCTTGGTAGCAATGGTCATCTGTTGTACCTGCTCGGCGGATACACGGCGGTCCATCGCATCAATGATACGTTGTGAGCCACTCTCTGCACCAATCCAGACCCGAAAGCAGCCACTTTCCTTAAGCATCGTGAGCACCTCATCGTTGAGCCTTTCGGCACGGGTGATACATTCGAAAGGGATGACAGCATCTTGTTGAAGAACCTCATCGCGGAAGCTCGCCAGCCATTTGTGGCTAACGGTAAAAACATCATCGACAAACCAAACTTGATCGGGTTGGTATTCCTCTTTTAGCATTTTTAGCTCTGTAGCTACCTTGGCGGCACTCCTCCGTCGGTAGGATTGTCCATAAACGGCAGTACTACACCAGCGGCAGGTATAGGGGCAGCCACGCTGGGTACTCACGGTGATCGAACTTCTAGAATGATGTTTTTTCCAAAGGTCTAAGTAACGCTTTAAATCGATTTTTTTACGGTTGGGCATCGGCAATTCATCCACCGCTCGGAGGTGCTTACGCGCTGGCGTCTGGGTCACTTTTCCATCTTCATCAATAAAAGCCAAACCCGGAATATGTCCAAAATGTGGCCGTAATCCCTGTTCAACGGCTTCTACCAGCGCCAGCATACTTTGTTCACCTTCTCCAATCACCAATACGTCAGCACCAGTTGCGAGATAGTTGTCGATATTATAGNNTGAACTTCAACAGTGCAATGACCCCCAGTTTTGTCACCAAATTGGTATAGATAGCAATGATGTCGGGCTGCTGTTCTAGCAGGTAGGCTTGTTGGTCACGAAAAGAAGAAAAAGTCGTGTCGTAGACCTCGTTGTCATAACCATGCTGTTCGAGCCAGGCGCTGAGATACAAGAGACCCAGAGGAGGATAAGGTTTGTTGATCTTCTGTTCCTTCTCATCCTCAAACATGTAGTAAGCATGGGTAAAGCAAATATTCATGTGTCAAAAATAGTAACTACTTAGGTCAAAATTCCTGATTTTAGCTTTTAAAGCTGTATTTTTTGAATGCAGAATGAAAATAATTTGCTGCTTTCTAATGAGCATAACAAATTGTCATAAATTCCTAAGTAATATTGAGTCTACTTGTCAACCAAACATTGATGCTCGCCTGAGAAGTTTTAGAATAAGACAGTTTTACTGTAAAATAAGACACTGGGAGCAATAAAATCTATACAAGTAAAGTATTGGTCAATGAAAAAAGCTAGAAACTTCCTTAAAAACTTCGTTCTAATTAGCATACCCACTTTTGTATTACTTTTTCTGGTTTTTGAGTTTATTGTTTTCCGATTTGTTCTATGCGCTTCTCAAGTCCCCAGATTAGAATTCGATAAAGAATATATAATTCTGAAGCCTTCTACTAATGGAAAGAGAACTGGATTTCATTCAATGGGAAAGTGGGCGAAAAATACAACAAGATGGCAGGTCAATAATTTTGGTTGGATAAGCGACCATGACTATCAAAAAAGCAAGCACCAACCTCGGCTTGCAATAATTGGAGATTCTTATATAATGGGTTTAGAGGTTAATACTGATGAATCGTTTCCCGAGCTTTTGCATGAAAATCTAAAAGACAGTATGGATGTGTATAGCTTTGGAATGGCTGGCTCTCCCTTGTCGAATTACTTGAATATGAGTAGGTATGTGGTGGCGAATTTCAATCCTGATATATTACTGATAAATGTGGTGTTTAACGACTTCAATGAATCTGTCTATGATTTTTCCGACCCCTCTTTGAGGCGTAGATTCTGGACTTATAAAATAACTAAGGATTCCCTGATCAATGAAATTCCGCCATCATCTTTGTCACTAGACGAAGGGCGCCTTAATAGATGGTTAAAATCCTGTGCAACAGGTAGATATTTATATCATAACCTAAAAGTAACTAAACTAAGGAGGCTCTTTAAGAAGGAAACGTCAAATCCAGCCAGTATCAATAGACAAAATACGACCATCAGACTGCCTCTGATGAAAAAAGCAGTTGAATATACAATCGGGCAATTTAAAGCAGAGTTTCCTGGTAAAAGAATCATAATTACCATAGACGCACTGAGAAAAGCAATATATGACGATAGTCGATTTGACGAAAGCTCCTTGAATAAATATCGACTAATACTAAAAGAAGCTTGTGCAGTTCACGATGTAGAGCTGATAGATTTTAGTACGCACTTTCATACTGATTACAGGGAAAATAAAACGCGATTCGAATTTGAGATTGATCCGCACTGGAATGCACACGCCCACCAATTAATTGCTCAAGTATTGTATGATTATTTAAGGGAATAAAACGCATGTGATCCTTTGTTTGCTTGGAGAGTAGCAAATGCTCTTACTCTTCTGGTGGATAAAAAACAGGAAGTAACTGTAACGGCAAATGTGTGAATGCCTGTGTCGTATCATCAACGCTAAGTTTGTGTGGAGATTCAAGGACAAAATTTTGCGCCCGAATAACATCGAACTTTACATCGCGAATAGCAAGACGAGCATTTCCGTAAGTGCTTTTCTTTGTAAAAACCGCTAACCCATATTCGGCATTAGTAATATTGACAGCGTGAATGTCTGCACTAGAACCATCTTTTACCGCTATTGCGGTAAACGTATTATTGATCGTAAGATTTTTGGCCGTTATGATAGCTCCTTCACCAACAGAGAAGCCCTTGTCTGTTATGTTTTCGATATCAACTTGGTCGATTTTAAAATTGCTTCCCGAAACATCTACTGCGTCCCCTCCAAGGTTATTGAAACTCAGATCTTGGATGCTTCCCGTAGAAAAATCGATATCAAGCCCGTCTCCGGTAGCATCTCTGAAAATAAGTGATTCAAGCTTTACATCTTGGCACTGGCTGATGTTTAAAGCGTCTTCCGCATCAATGTTGTTAAAAACACTGTGAGCCAAGTGCAGGGAGGAACCATCAAAGCTCATCGCACCATTGAGCAAGAGGCCATGGTCCTGATAAGTCGTTTGGTCACTGAACTGAAGATGGACAATTTGCACAGGGTTTTGCTGAAAAAAATGGACACCTCTACCTGTCTGGTCAGAGGAAATAACCTTGATGGGCAATTTTGCTGTGCCTGTAAAGTTTGCGGGGCCATAAACAAGGAGTGCTGCGCCTTGTAGGAAATCGAGCTGTGTTCCGGGCTCAATATTTAGCTCGTATTTTTCCGGAATAACCTGAACGTTTCTTAATTGGTGGGTTCCTGACTTGATGGAGATAAGATTGCCTTTTTGTACAAAAACAGTGGTGTCAAGTTGCAATTCCTCTTTTTTCAGAAAAGCAGTAGGCGTCGCTGGCCAAGGTGCTATTTTTTGCTTAAACCAATAATCAACTCCTGCCACGCTATAAAAAACATACTGGTCGCTTGATAAACTTTTGATAGCCGAAAAAGCAGGAATGGGCGAATGAATGTCAAAAGGCGGAAGCTGTAAATTTTGATCAAGCGGATGCAATGGCTTAGAGCGCTTTGGCCCGGTAGCTTCAAGAGTGATTTCTTTGCAAAAGTAATTTTGAACCAAAACATCACCATCTTCAGACCGATAAGCTTTTATGCCAATAGCGGCTAAGGGCACACTGGTAGCGCAATCTTCATACATGGGGTCATAGATGGTGTATTCAAAATTGCTATCATCTGCGAAATTGTAAGTTTCTAAAAGCTGCCTCAAATCTTTGACTCGCTTTCCAAGTTGATCCAAGGAATATTCATAGTCAGGAAATTCCTTTTGTAAAATAGGAGCGAGCTTGTCGAGTTTTTCCGTTAATTCCTCTTTTGTCTTTTGGTAGAATGCTGGTGCTGAATAAATGTGGAGATAATAACCATAGCGTTCGCGAAATTTTGCATTTCGAAACAACTTGAAAAGGAAGTACTCTTCCGCAAAATAGACCTTGGCTTTTTCTGGTTGATAAAAGCCTAAAAAAGGTTTTTTAAACCAACGATAAATGCCACTTTCTCCGTAACCATCAAATCCTATAGGGTAAAGTTGGGTCGTATGAGGATGGTAATAAAACCTCATATTGTGCCAACGCAAGGCATGGTACGCTTCAAAGAGGTCAGTGAGCGCCAGGAATTTTGCCCAGTAATCTATATCGATGTAGGGGGCATTTAACGTGTCATTCTCCGTTGAGCGAAGTTGCTCCATGCGCGTCCTTCCCGCAAGGAAAGCAGTGGAAAGCAGGCTGTCACCAAGCGTGCGTTTTTGCTGAAAAACTTCAATGTCAGCGGCTTCAAAGTCAGGGAGGTTTGGCGTGATATTTTTACCATATCGTATCCGAAAATCCTGGGTTTGCCAAAAGCCATCCTCATTGAATTTGAAAATAAGGCCATCTGGTTGTTGCTGACGCGCCAGAAGGTCGGCACTGAAGTGTTCTTCAAAAGCATAAATTCCTTTATAATCACCGTTTAGCCAAAGCTCAACAAATTGGTATTGTGGCGTAAGTAACCCTTCTTTTTCGAGTATTTGGTGATAGACCCATTCGTGCAAATAGTAACGCGTTTTGGGATGCTGTAGCGAAAATCGGCGAGTACCCCAGAGGGCTTGGTGGTCGCCGAGTTTGACTCTCCATGACCATTTTTTCCCTTTGAGGTGGTCGAGCCAGTCTCCTTTGAGTCGAATCTCTGCGGTGTATTGTTGAGTGTCCAGGGTGATCTTTGCTGGCACGAAATCATCTTTTTCGCTGACTAGAAGACCCCGAGCTAAGGCTTGCGCACGTTTTTGCTTGATTTTTTGAAAGGCTTTCGCGTCAATTTCTATCCGCAAATCAGGCAAGGGCAGATTCATATCTGCCGATGTTTCCTTTGTGCAGCCATGTAGAATAAACAGAACCCCCAGAAAGAAAACCTTAAATGCCCTTATATTCCTTATATGGTTCAAAATATTTCGAGTTATCAACATTTTCGAGCGACCACAACATAGGCATTTAGTACTTTAACCTTGCTGCTAATGATTTGTTCTCCTTTTTGACTAATTGTCTTGTGATCTGATCGGTACTTAAGATTGACTAATTGCTTGGTTTTTTTCCAAGCGTCAAATAGCTTAGATCGATAGCTGTTGTTCCATAAGGTTGAGCCAGAGAAGCTTTCAATATTTTCTTGATAATCAATACTATATCCTTTGTTTTCAATAGTGTTTCGCCAGGTGTCTAGCCTGGCATTGTTTGCATTTGCTTGAATGATACCGAATGCTTTTTGACATTCCTCATTAAGGCGGTTGGCTTGTTCAATGGTTACGTGTGGTAACCAGAGAGTTTCATTAAGGGCAAGTTTCCCTCCTGGTTTCAAGATTCTATGTATTTCCGTTAGCAAAAAATCAAACTGTTGATCATTTTGGATGGCCAATACAGATTCAATCCAAACGACATCCTTACTATTGTCGGGGAAAGGAATGGCTTGGTTTTGCTGCAGTTTGTAAAGTGTTACTTGCTTGTGTAGGCCACAAAAACGGATTCTTTTCTGGGCAGCCTTTAGCATTGTCTGAGATAAATCACCTCCGCAGATATCTAGATTTGGGAAATTATGTTTTAATAATATAAGGCTTGCACCCGTCCCGCAGCCCAATTCAAAGACGCTCTCGTTTCCTGCTAGTTTTGCCACACTCAATAAATGCTTGGACCCTTCAATGCCTGCTCCGTGGAGAAAAGACGTATTAGTATTGGCATAGTGGTCAAGTACATTCTTGTAATGCGTCACTCGTTTTAGTATGTTTGATGAATGATAAGAAACGCTAAGTTATGACCAAAAATACCTTTGTTTTTTTGATTTTCGTACTAATTTTATCGGGATGTGCTGATCGGCCGCCTCGGGCATATACTTTCTTTGTCGCTGGCCACACCTACGGCGTCAAAGAGAAACCCACTCCCGGCCTGCACATGCCCTTTGTCGCTGAGTTTGATTACCTCAATCAATACACTGATATGCGCTTCGGTGTCCTCACAGGAGATATCGTCTACTACAGCAATGACACTTCCTGGAACCATGTCGATCAGCAATTGACACAGTTAAAGGCACCCACTCATTTCACTACGGGCAATCACGACGAAGGCCATAAATCACCCTACAAAGATCGCTACGGCATCACCTACTCTGCTTTTGAGCAGGAGAATGACCTCTGTATTCTCCTCAACCCGGGTTTAGGCGGTTGGAATATCTGGGGCGAGCAAATGGCGTTTTTAAAAGAAACCTTGGCTACAGCCCCTAAGTATGATAACATTTTCCTGTTCTTCCATCACCTTGTTTGGTGGGCGCCAGATAATGAATACAAGCAGTATCGCCCCAATTCCTTGGATGGACGAGCACCGGAGGTGAATTTTCTGTCAGAGGTAATGCCCATGCTTATTGCCACAGAAAAGCCGGTCTACTGTTTTGCTGGAGATGTAGCCGCTGCGGGAAATCTCACAGCCTTTTTCGCCGATCGTAAAGACAATGTTCACCTTGTCGCCAGTGGCATGGGCAACAACAAGACCGACAATTACCTACTGATCACTGTAGATGAACAAAAACAGGTGACGGTAACTGTCCGCTGGATACAGGAGGGGAGGGAGGAGGTGATTTTCCCGGAGGTGGTTCGCTAGGGGGATTTATAGGATAAGCATGTGTTACAAATTTAATGTATTGGCGTTTTTTCGTGATATTCCTTTACCCCATCACCAAAAAATAATGGTCCGCCCCGCCCGCCATCACTGAAAACCGCTTTGTCTTTTCCTCCAATTGATGGAGTACGCGTAACAGCTTCGGGCGCGATGCAAAGAAAGGATCAAGATAGGAGGGAGGCACCCAAAAACCTATGGGATTCAGTCGCTTTTGAGTCAAACCCTTTGGGGCCTTGGTGGTGAAATCCGAAGGCGAATAGTACCAGGTAGGAATACTGGTATTTTCATCCAGCGGAGCATCCGTAGCGGTGCGCTTTCTCCTGCGCCAGGCTTTTTTCCAAGCTCCTTTGAGGGTGAAATACAAGGTCTCCCACCAGCAAAATCTTCCCATCACAACCATCACGAGATGGCCGCCTGGTCGCAACAATTGGGCCGCATCTTCAAGGAAAGGCACCAGCTCTTGCGGAGAGAGGCAATTCAATCCCCCAAAGTTCGAAAAGATCAAATCAAAGAGAGGTTCATCTTGAAGGCTGGACAACTCCGTCGCCGATAAGGATTGTAACCGCAAACGATCTTGCTGTTCCGTAGGCAATTGCTGCTTTTTTGCCGCTGCTACGGCAATCATCTCCGCCGAGATATCGGTAGCGAGTACGGTCTTACCTTGTTGCACCAACCAGCAAGCATCTTGGCCAGAGCCACAATTGATCTCCAAAATGCGCCGGCATTGCTCATGCTTGAGGTAAGGGGTCACCAAATCATAAACACTCGTTCGTTGCAGCCTACCAACAGCAGTATTGGTAAACGTATCATCGTAGCTGCCAGCAATGGCGTCAAATGCCTTGGAATGCTTCACTTTTGCTTTAATTAGGACACATCTAAACTATACAGACTCATCGTAGTCCCCCAGACTGCGATGCTTTATCTTTTTGGTCTCCTGACCAGCGGGGTAGCTACAAAAAAAGTTGCGTCTCCCCGTCTCTGCGCGATTCTCTCTTTACTCTTTTGTCCCTTGCAACCGTTGCAACCGTTGCAACCTGATCCGATCCAACCACATTGCGGGGAGATAATACACCGTAGCCGCTGCCGATCGAAGGCTTTTAGCGCTGGCCTGCAATGGTCGCTGCAAAAGCCTCGTGAATGCTTCCCAGCCTTGTTGCAAGCGAAAGACTTTATGTACATAGCGATGAAGCCGACGATAATAAGCCGGCGAGAAAGTCCCCCGATACATCATCGCCAGATCATCGGAGTCGGTCCAGTTTTGTTTGCCTTCAAGTTGACTGGCTACCATGTCGAAAAATTTCGTGCCGGGCAGAGGATAAGAAACGGAAATCCCAATGTCATCAGGCACCAATTCTCGCACCATCTTAATGGTCTTCTTAATGTCTTCTTTGGTTTCACCGAGGTAGCCAAACTGTAAGAAGAAGCCTACCCGTACGCCTCTTGCTTTTAGCAGGCGGGTGGCCTCGTAAATCTGTTCTACCTGGGTTCCTTTGTCCATAGCGTCGAGGATGGCTTGCGAACCAGATTCGGCACCGATCCATACTTCATCCAGACCTGATTTTGCAAGGGCGTCAATGTTGTCGGCCTCTAAGAGCAAATCTGCTCGCGATTGGATCTTATATCTAGGTTGAATTCCCAGCCTGTCAATTTCTTTTTGAAACGCCTGTACCCAGCCTGGTTTGAGACCGAAAATGTCATCACAAACCCAAAAGTATTCTGCGCCTTTGTTCTGCATAAGCATGGCCATTTCCTGAGCCACTCGGCGCGGAGAGCGAGAATTGTAACGATTGCCGTAAATGGGCTTAGCGCACCAATTGCACTTAAAAGGGCAGCCTCGTGTGGTCGCAATGTTTAAAGAGAAAAAGCCTCGTCCATTACGCCATATTTCTTCGTAACCACTGGTATCTACCAGGTCCCAGGCAGGATCGGGGAGTTCATCCAAGTTCTTCAATACCGGACGTTTGGTATTGCTGACGAGCTTCCCGTTATTGTAATAAGCAACTCCAAGAATGTCCTTAGCAGCCTTGGTTTCGCCATTTTTGAGCAAGCCACACAATTCCGATAAGGTCAACTCCCCTTCGCCTTTAATCACAAAATCCGCTCCGGCATCTAGGTACAAGGCTGAATGATCGGTAGAATCCGAACTGCAGACCAAGATATAATCGACTTGGTTGCGGGCCATCCGTATCATCTCAAGAGCTGCTTCACGCATCACTGTCAGGCACATTTTGCTGAGGTAATTGAAGCCGTCATCGTAGATCACCAAAAAATTGGGAGCGTGCGCCAGGTAAGGTTCCAGCTCTTTAGGAGAGGAAGCGAGGTTGGTGTCAAACAGTTCTACCTCATAGCCTTCTTGGCGCAGCAAAGCTGCTGCATACATGGTGCCGTAAGGAGGGTAGGGGCGTTGGTCTTCCCACTGCTTGGTATCAAAACGATAAAAGTAGGCATTGGTGAACAGTACCTTATTCATGATTCTCTGTCACTTTTATTAGTAATGATGCGGGGCGCTCTAATTCAACCTGTTGATTGGCTTCAAAGGCTTGGATACGTTCTGCGTAGGCTGTTAGCACCTTGGTTTGAAAATCCTGAGGGTGATGTTTGGAGACATAGCTGCGAGATTTTAAGGCGTTTTCGAATTTATCAGGATCAAAATTACGGAATTTTTTCTGCCAATGGCCGAGGGTGGTCCGCATGCAATACAGGTCAATCCGGTCTCCTCTTTTTCCATTTAGTAATGACTCGATAGCGTCTTGTATGTAGCTCTTTTTAACGGGGATTGTTTTTTCAATCGACCTCATGGGGGCGTTGGGGAAATACTGTTGGGCCCAATCATTGACAGCATAGAATGATCGATAAATCGTTGGGTTATGAAGAGGAACCAAGGTCACTGTTTCCATGGCTGTGAAAAGATTCTTTTCTTCAATTTCCAAGTGTTCTTCGTCTACGAAATAATTTACGCAGAAGTATTTGTGAGAATTGAGAAGGAATATTTTTTTGAATAAAACTAAAAGCGTTCTACTGATCCATAATCGTCCAGCTTTGGTAACAATGAAGTAGTCGATGTCTCCATCTTTGGGCATCACATTTTTGGACAGAGCTCCTGATAGAAAGACGGCCCTTACGTAAGGAAATCGACGGATTAGCTGTGCCATCTTATACGCTCTGGAAAGGTATCTGCTTGCTCGGTGATTATGCTCTTTACGTCGTTTTACCCATTCCGGCTTATTCTGGCAGAGGAAGAATTGCTCGTGCTGGAAAATATATCCTTTCTTAACACCTTCGTGCAAAGATTTTTTTAGCGCTTCTGGGCGACAGTTTTTATCTTGACAGAAATGCAATATTTCATCAACAGTCAGCGGGTATGAGAATATCTCAAAGTACAAAAGCGGCATGAGGACATGATGCAAAGGGTCGTTCGCGTTAATAGTTGCTGGTTGATATGAGCTTATATTTTTGAACATGGAATTCGTTACACCGTAGAATTGTCAAGAGAATTAGAGCCCGACAAGAATAGGGAAATTTTCAAGAACCCTGAAAAATAGCTGTATTTTTAGTCCTTCAGACGGTAATATTCTGCTAAATTACAGCAAATTTCCTAAGCTAATTTTCTAAGTCTGGTTTTTAAATGTCGCAAAGTAAAAGCATATACGTATTCATAACAGGAATCTTATTGATTACTTTTTTAATAAAGGCTCCTGTGCTGATAGATGAATTTCATGTTAGTCGATTTATTGCGGCAACAGTCTGTTGCTTTTGGGCAGTGCTGCTTATTTTTCCAAAATTGAAGCAGGTAAAGCTGAAACCAATGGATGGCCTCTTGTTTGGCTTTTATTTCCTTAATCTTATTTCTGTCAGTTGGGCAGATAATTTCGGTGAAGCAATTTTTACTAGCCAAAAGTGCCTGCTTTTAGCAATTACCTATCTCGCATTTCGATTGATTTTAGAAGAAGACAAAAAGTATGCAAATTATTTATTTCCGATTCTTATAGGAACAGCTATTATTGCATGCGTAGTACCTACCGTTCAATTGATAGAAGTCGCTACAACTACGGGGCTAGATGGGAAAGGTGTGTACAATGTTCCTGGTTATTCTGGGCACAAGAACCTAGCTTCTTCTTTCCTTTTTTTATTATTTTCCTTGTTGCTTTTTTGGTTTAAAGAACTGAATAAAAAGCCATGGATTTATCTCTTGCTAGGTTGGGTTTTGATTTTGATTTTGCTGCTAAGAACACGTGCTGTTTATCTGGCGATTGGAGCTTTTGCTGTGATGAATATGGCCTATTTCTTGCTTTCAAATAGTGAGCTTAGACAACTAGCCCTTCGGCGAATTCTACCTGCTGTAGTTGTTTTAGTAATAGCTGGCGGTGCGATAATATCACTAACTGGTGCGGGGCAACAATATCTGAAATATCTAAACCCTACTACCTATTCACAAAGCGCATCTGCCATAGAACGTACCTTTGTATGGTATAAAACATGGGAGTTGATTAAAGACCAACCCGTCATTGGTTATGGCAGTGGCAACTGGAAGCTATTTTTTCCTAGCAAAAATATAGAAGGAGGATTCCGAATGCAGGAGAAAGACCTGATATTCACAAGGGTACACAATGATTATCTAGAAGTGTGGGCCGAAGTTGGTACCGTTGGTCTGTTGCTGTTTGGAAGCATTTTTCTGTTGGCATTTTGGCAGGTTTGGAAAGGCTTTCGGCGATCAAAACCATCTTTCAAAATACGTTGGGTGCTATTGGGGGCCACACTGCTAGGCTTTTGCATAATTTCTTTCTTCGATTTTCCCAAAGAACGGATTGAACATCTGGTAGCACTGGCTTTGTTATTAGCGTTGATCGGTTATGAAAGATCAAAAGAGTCTAGCGACTCTTTTGTTGCATTGGCTTCGAAAAAGCAGCAAATGTTTTTTTCAGGCGCCCTATTGCTGCTACTATTGATTAATCTTCCTGTCGGTTATTATCGCTATATCGGAGATGCTGCTAGCAAGCAAATTATCACCTTTCGCAATAGCGACCAGTTTAAGGTTATCAAAGACAATGCCACCCAAGGCAATTCCATCTGGTACAATGTCGACCCAATGGTGATTCCTCTGGATTGGTATGCTGGCGTAGCGGAATACAGTATGGGCAACTTTGAAAAAGCTAAAGGTTTATTCCTGGATGCTTATGAGGTGAATCCCTATAACTTTAATGTAATCAATAATTTAGCAAGCACTCTCGTGCAGTTGAAAGAATATGAAAATGCGATCCCCTTATACCTAAAGGCACTACAGATCAACTCGAAGTTTGAAGAAGGTATGTTTAATTTGGCCTACTCTTATTATCAAATCGCAGCACTAGATGAAGCTTTGTTTTGGGTGAATAAAACACAAGGCAATCCGGAGAAGAAGAGTGTTTTTCTACAACAAATTCAGGATGCCGTAAATGCTAAGGAATAATTTTCAGCTACTACTTAGACAAATTCCGAAAATTAAGGTGGTTAAAAACAGGGCTTCTCTTTGAAAATACTGGGAGATCCGACGTTTTTTTTGTTTTTTTACATCCGAAAAGACAGACTATTTATTCTCAAATATCATTTTTGATAATTTGATGTAGTGGGAATAAAGCCCTTCATGGACTGTTTTTTCTGGCAACGACCCGTTTTTGTGTTGGTTGGAAACAAATTTTATTCTCATGAAACATTCTCTCCAAAGAGCCTTCTGGCTTTTTTTACTCTGTTCTATTGGAACAATGGGGGCTCTCCAAAGCCAAACCATTTCCGTTTCACCAAATACAGGCGAGCAAGGCGATGTATTTGGCGTGACGATAACAGGTACAAATACGACTTGGTCTACCTTGACCAGTAATTGTGTAGAATTGACAAATGGAGGCACAACAATTACCTTTTCAGGAACACCCCTGTCAACTACAATTCTGAATGGAACAATAAATATCCCTCTCGGCGCAGATTTGGGCGATTACGATGTTGTAGTTTATGATGGAGGTACTTGCATGGGGGCAACAGATGGAGCTTGTGCGGATTGCTTTACGGTAACAGCCCCGCCAGTAGCAACTATCGCTCTGAGCCCCAATACAGGCGAACAAGGCGATATGTTTGGTGTAACAATAACAGGCGCCAGTACGACTTGGTCAAGTAGCCATTGTGTAGAATTGACGAATGGTAGCACCACATTCACTTTTACCGGCACTGCTGTTTCCGCGACGAGCCTTAGTGGAATGGTAAGTATTCCCGTCGGTGCAGATTTAGGTAACTACGATGTTGTCGTTTACGATGATAATTCTGGGACATGTGGTGGTTCTATAGATGGCGCTTGTGTAGATTGCTTTACGGTGGCAAGCCCACCACCAGCAACCATCGCTCTGAACCCTAATACAGGCGAACAAGGCGATGTGTTTGGTATAACAATAACGGGTATAGGTACGACTTGGTCTACCCCGACCAGTCATTGTGTAGAATTGACGAACGGCGGTACAACGATAACCTTTACCGGCACTGCTACCTCAGTGACAAGCCTTAGCGGGATGATAAGTATCCCTATTGGTGCAGACTTAGGCGATTACGATGTAGTTGTTTACGATGATAATTCAGGAACATGCGGCGGCTCTATCAATGGTAGTTGTGTCGATTGTTTTGAAGTCACGGCAATAGCTTGCCCGACACCAATGGTGATTTTAGAAGAAAATTTGTGCCTGTCTAGTGGTCCTCAATTGATTGTTCCAATGGTAGATTTAACCGGAGGTGTGTTTAGTGGGCCTGGAGTTACGGATAATGGAGATGGAATGACCTTTACCTTTGATCCATTAGTAGCAGGTGAAGGTAGTTTTCAGGTAACTTATACCTATACTGACCCTATGTCAGGGTGCATAAGTGTCGTCTTATCTCAGGCTGCTCCAACCAATGTGATTGAAAACCCGATGACTGCTATGCCCTGTTATCAGTTTGAAACGACCGGTGGTGTAAATGTTCCATGGGAGGACCTTGTATCTTTTGGGATTCCTTGTGATAATAGTTGTGGACCAGTAGTACTTGGTATTGAGGTTTGGCAAAACGAAGGATATCTCTTGCCTGCAACTGCAAATTCTCAGTATACATTCGAATTTTGCTCTGGCTATAGTCCAGCAACCTGGGATGCGATCATCACCGTAGCGCTGTATGATAGCGATAACGGGATGGTAGTATCTAACTCGGCTATTGCAGCGGTGAATGATTGTTCTATTACATTTACAACTCCAACAACGGACGAATACGTTATTATCATTAGTGATGTTGGTAGCAATTGTGATGGCGCATTACAAACAATAGATAATGGTGAAATTACCTTCGGCTGTGGGCCTAATGGCGCTTGTTGTGATCCTGCTGGTTGTGATGCGTCAATTCCACCAGGCTTAATCACGGTTTACAGTTGTGGAATTGAGCTGAGTCCTGATACCGGCGAGCAAGGCGATGTTTTTGGCGTCACGCTAACGGGTATGGGGACGACCTGGTCGAGCAGTCATTGTGTAGAACTGACGAATGGCGGTACAACGATCACCTTCACCGGCACAGCAGCTTCGGCCACGAGCCTAAGCGGCACGATAAGTATCCCCGGCGGTGCAGACTTAGGCGACTACG
>NZ_JBOEFX010000122.1:0-129 GCF_050633125.1 Lewinella sp. | reverse complement strand
CTGGCACTGCAGCTTCGGCCACGAGCCTAAGCGGAACGATAAGTATTCCTGGTGGTGCAGATTTAGGCGACTACGATGTAGTTGTTTACGATGATAATACTGGCACATGTGGCGGCTCTATAGATGGCG
>NZ_JBOEFX010000121.1:0-829 GCF_050633125.1 Lewinella sp. | reverse complement strand
GCATCTGCCGTTGGGCGGATTACCAAGCTAAACAATACATCTTCAGAAGTAGCTTTACCATTCCAAGAAGTAGTGATCTGGCCTTCAGCAGCATAACGCAGACCGAAGTTCTCAGCTGTAGCTGCACCGTACTCGATGTCTACTAGCTCAGCGCCATTCAGATTCAACGTACCCTGGAAGCCTTCAACAGCAGACATATTCTCACCAGTAATTGCTACCGTGTAAGTATTGCCCGCCTTCATTGCGATATTCTCAGCAACGAAGTTGAACTGACCGTTCAAGGTACGATCATCACCTGCCAATGCATTGGCTTGTGCTGATCCGTTTACATCACCAATCTTAACTCCTACGAAATCAGCGTTAAGAATATTCCCCGCCAAGTTGTTCTCATTGATCAACTCTGGGAAGGTTTCATCCCATGGGTTCGTAAGATCAGGGAAGTCATAATCAGCGGCTACAAAGCGCCAGCTCGTATTGTTCGGGAATGCTGTGACCTCATTTAAAATAAGCTTGCGGATATGAATCAAATCCAGTGTCGTAATCGTTCCGCTACGGTTAGCATCCGCTGCAATACGTTTGTAAGGACCTGCCAGTACATCCACATTCAGGATGTGCTTAGAAATCTTCACGATATCAAAGGTCGTCACGCCATTCAGTGGGTTGGCATTCAGGTAAGGCGTTACTGAATAATCACCACCCAGTGCCAAGTTACTGAAACTGTATGTTCCGTCCGTATTCGTAACCATCATAGAGGCCATGCCACCACTAATACTTACCTCTACGTCTTCTACAGTCTCGTTACTTTCTGTTGCGATTACACCCTGGATTG
>NZ_JBOEFX010000120.1:24363-24776 GCF_050633125.1 Lewinella sp. | reverse complement strand
GTCTCGTAGTCTTGTTCGCCTTCGCCGTCTCCGGCATCCGCAAGGTCTCCGTAGTCAAAGCCCATCACCATGATCTCGTAATCTTCAACCTCCCCATCAGGGGCTGCACCTTCAGGACTCATCCCCATATCCGTGGTTAAACGAACGCGGAAACCAAGATCGTCATTAAGCGTAGAACTCAATGGAGGCACAACACCTGTAATCGTGGCACTCGTCGCCTGATCTGCTACCGTTGTAAAGTACATCTCCTCAACTGGATCAAACACTCCGTCGTTGTTCCAGTCTATGTAGACCGTCAATTTAGCGTCAACGCCCGTCATGTTCATCACATCGAAGGTCAAGTCAGTGGGCTGACCCGTGACGAACATCGTGTTTGACAGATCAATACCGTCTTCATCCGCTCCGTCACCATC
>NZ_JBOEFX010000120.1:2023-24335 GCF_050633125.1 Lewinella sp. | reverse complement strand
GGCTGCACTTGGCTGGCCGTCGACTTCATCATCTACTACTGTACCGATTTTGAGGATTACATTCCCTATGTTGTCAGTGACAATTTTATGACTAGGGCCGCCGTTCGCAGACGTCGTCTCGTAATCTTGTTCGCCTTCGCCGTCTCCGGCATCCGCCAAATCACCGTAATCAAAGGCCATTACCTGAATAAGATAATCTTCCACTTCTCCATCAGGAGCAGGGCCTCCAGCGTTCATCACAGCAGCCATATCCGTTGAAAGACGGAAACGCACTGCCAAATTCGTATTTATTACTGCTCCAGCAGGCGGTATAACATTGAGTAAAACACCACTAACGTCGCCTGGAGCTATATCATCACTGTACATTTCATTGGTACCACCAAAATTCCCATCATTATTCCAATCAATAAATACAGTCAATTTGGCTGTATTTCCGGTCATGTTCATTACTGGAATGGTTAAATCTTGTGCCATGCCACGAATAAACATCACGGAGCCAGGTACAAAACCATCTTCATCAGCGCCATCACCATCAGCAAGAGATGAAGGTTGGCCATCCAGTTCGGTATCAACCAATGCACCAATTTTCAACAAAGGCGTTGTTGGCACACAGTGCGTCGCTGCACCATTTGCATTTACTGTTGGGTAAGGAGGAGATAACAAATCACCATAATCCAAACCAAAGACAGTAACATCATCGCTTGTACTAATGCTACAACTATTAACCGCCGTGAAGGTGTAGGTCAAGGTATGTGTGCTTTCTCCTGCAGCCCCAGGATCAAAGCTGTATGTCATACCATTGCTATCATCAGTAACGCCTGCGCCGCTGTAGACACCGCCTACTGGCGTACCACCACTGAGTCCAGTTATCACACCAGCATCAATACACAGATCAGCAGGGGCTGTAAATACGACTACAGGAAGCCCTGAAGCAGGATCAGTTACTATTACCTCTCGATCACAACCATACGCATCTGTGATCGTTACCGTCACATCACCACCACCTACTGAATTATCATTTAAGGTAAAGTTTGTGGCAGCGCCATAAATACCCGTCGTAGGACTAATGCTCGTTGCTCCTCCACCATTTACGCTCACCATATAAGTAACACTAACACCACTACCTGTTGGTGTGAGATCGAAGGTGATTGCGTTGTTACCAGTACAGGTTATATTGGCAAGACCATCGGCATCAATGGTGCAACAATTTGGTGCCTGATATGTAATAGAACTCGTACAAGATGGTGCATCACTGAATGTTACCGAGACAGTTTTACTCCCTCCATCTCCATTCAGTCCCGAGATCAGGTAAGGAATAGTACTTGTAAAGGGACCGTTAACCACAGAGGAGCCTTCACCAGACACACTAACAGTCATAGTACCTGTAGCAGGTGGATTCGATAAAGATATTTCGCCGCTTAAGCTGTATGAAGTTCCAATACAAGTACTTGGCGTAGCAGTAATGGTAGGCGGTAAAGCATTGCAAATAGTAAAAGTACTGCTTTGCGCGCCACAACTTGTACTTGATACTGCGGCTATATCTAAGGTAAAAGTACTACAGCCTTCGCCTGTGATAACAACACTATTGTCGCAATCATCAAAGGTCATTCCGTTAAGTGAAATTGGAACCCATGTACTCCCACATACTATACCACCGCAACTGTTGAAGGCTTCTTCATTGAGATAGAATTTGTCACCTGTATCGCCGCAGACGTTTTCGGTAAAAGAAGCTGGAAGGTTAACCGGACAGCATTCTTTAATGATAGACAGTGCTTTAGCCTCATTATTAATTGGCAAGTTGGGGTTGGGTGCAGCAGTACCTAGATAAGCCAAAGTAGTCGCATCAAAAGCTGAAATACAATCAACCGTTGAGACATCCGTTTGATTGGCTACGTAGATTCGATTAGTAGTTTCAGACCAAACGACACCTCTTGTAAATTGAAACGAAGGAAGAAGAGGCGCTGTTGCAATAAACTGTCCAGCTGCATTGTATTTTAATAGAAAACCACTACTTCCACCAGATAGCCATCCTGTTACGTATATATTACCTGCATTATCAGCAACAATTCCGTTAAGTGCTGCAATATTATTGGGTAAGAACATATCGCCCACACTCATGCTAGCTAAATCAACTGTTGTACTACGCCAAATTAAAGGATCAATACAAGCCCCCCCTTCTATTCCACTTTCCAGGTCAGCTCTTGTAAAGGCCCAAACCCCTTGTCGAGAAATGCCCTGACCTGTGGAGTAAACCATTTCCAAGGTAGCATTATAGGACAATCCCCAATTGACATCCGATAAGTCCGGAGTATTTGCAAATGGCAATGGAGTTCCTGTATTATTATTCAAACACATGGTGCCCAACTCAACGCCGGTACATGAATTAAAAGCTGCCGGCCCTCCACTTCTTGTCGTATATACTGTATTATCAATATTAAACATATTGGTCAACACATAAGGGTGGTTGATCGTAGTTGGATCTACTGGCGTAATATTGCCATCGCAATCAAACTGACGAATAGGGCTATTGGGAACAAAACTAGACCCAATAAATAAATTTCCATTTAAATCAGTGCTTAAACCATGAGGGCTTGACAATTCGCTCACACCTGTACCCGGATACCAATGCTCATTAGGTGGCGCGCCACCATTAGCACCTATTACTTCTGTAAGTGCTATTGGAGCCCCTACTTCAAACTTGAGCACGGCTCCAATAGCAGGTTCATTGAGGTAGATGTATTCAGTACAGGAGCAACTAGCACCAGTAAAACAACTTCCTGGATCCGTCACGATCACATCGCGCATACAGCCAATAGCATCATCCGTGATCGTCACCGTAACCGCGCCACCACCTGCTGAACCTTCGTTTAGAACGAAGGTAGTCGTTTCATCATAATTTCCTCCACTAGGCATTATGCTCAAGGATGTCCCTCCACTGACACTTACCGTATACGATCCCGTTACACCTGTGCCTGCCGGTGTCAGTTCTAAAACAATGGTATTATTGCCCGTACATGAGATGTTAGCTAGGCCGTCGGAATCCAATAGAGCAAGTGGACAAAAAGAACCCCACATCCAGGCTATGATCGACACTTCCTACCTCCCCAGTGGTATAAGTAATCTGTAACTGATTGGCAGGAATGCTACCTATAGCCGTAGTTAAGCTAGTTATATCAACATCCGAATCGACCTGATCTCTACTATTGGCTGCTCCAGGGGCATTAACTGGGGTCACTTCATAGACCATTCCGCCCACTGTAATTCTATTATCGGTATTATTCCATTGGCTATTTGCGAAGACGATAACATAGTCAGTTTCCGGCTGTAAGGCATCGTCATCCGTATCTGCCGTAGCATCTGGATTGAGCCAAGTGGCACCATCGCTGGAACCTGTGCCCCGAAAGTAGTATTCGCCAGCTGCATTGGTAATTGTAGTGGCTATTAAGACACCAGTGGAGGTATAAAGTTGAACCGTGACGTCAGGTAAAGGTAGCTCACAGGCATCCTGAATGCCGTCTTGGTTTTCGTCAATCCAAACGTAGTTACCGATTTCAAGGGGGGCAGGATCGCAAATCAATTCAACATCTCCCAAACCTGCGGCTTTGCCGAAGGTACCCGTATTATTAAAGGCATCCCCTTCAAAAACAGCATACTCATGCACCACGCTTCCATCGGCAAGGCTAAAAGCTGTCGCTCCACCTTGCACGATCTGATACGGATCCATAATCACACACAGTACACTATTAGCAGCACCTAAAGCAGCAAGCGCTCCTTGAGAAGTTTCAAAATGGTTGCTAGCCAAAGCATCATTATTAAAAAATTCTCCGCCACCAGGCCCCTGGTTATTCATTTGCGCAGCACTAGCCACATAGCTACCAGGACCATCTTTATCTCCGTTCGATTCTATTGTCCATGAATTCCCGCTGCCATCAGGGTAGGCGATCAGAATGTCTCCCCCAGTAGCAATATACCATAACAAACCTGGGGTAATAGTTGGTGCAACATTATACCAACCGCCTTGGTGGCCAGCTCGATCCATGAATCCAAGAATCATTGAGCCATCTTTACTAAATTCGATATCACTAAGAATGGGTTGGTTATAGTTATAAAAATGACCATTTACGCCATTAGACACTTGGTATGAGTTGAAGAATACAACTTCATTATCCGTCCAAGGCAACCATGAGAAAGGTCCCAAAGTTGACGTTGCTTGCCCTTTCGGGTAATCCAATGGAAAATCAAGAACAGATGAAAATGTAGTTCCATCAAAGGCATATACCGTGGCCGTCATATCGGCCAACACTCCACCTGGGTTTTCAGCGGTACAAACAGTACCAACGTACACTGTACCATCTTCGACTCCCAAGCCGAAAGGACGTCTTACTCCATTTGTACAACCCATTGTAGGAATGGGAAAGTTCGTTTGCATGCCAGTAGCAATCTCAATTTGCACCAATTCTCTACTGAACAAATTCACGACGTACAGATATTGTCCATCATCACTAATCTCCAGATCACCTAAACCCTCCTTACCAATTTTGGCAAAGGCTTGCACATCATTCGATGGCGAGGTAAAATTGCCAAGCCCCCGAGTTCCATCATCTCCTATGCTTCCAGCATTGGGAACTGTTGTAAATAAAGTTACCGCATTGGTGTTCAGATCGAGTGCATAGATAGCGCCTAAATCTCCATTGCCATCCATGTCATTATCTAGTAAGCCAGTGTGTCGTTTCACAAAGGCCGACATAAACATCCGTTCTGTTTCTCTTTCATAAGCCATTCCATACACTGTACCTGTTTCGCCTGATTGGCTCGGGTAACTACTGAGAGCTCCTACCGTTGGTGTATTAGCAGCATAAGGGAAGCGTACGATGGTGTTCTGATTCACTACTGTGCCATTCTCAGCTCCTCCATTGACGTAGCAAGGTAAAATCACATCTGGATCTGGTTGGCAAAAATCAATCGGGTTTGCAACTCCCAAACTAGCACAATCACCTGCGCCTATAAATTGAACTGTTGTTCCATTGTCAGTACCTGCCGAAGTAACTTCCGCCCAGGCAGGTAAGTTACTGTACTCGACTCTAACGTCTGTACAGCCCCCACAGTCAGCTGCCCCACTAATATCAAAAGTCCAGTCTCCATCAGCATCAGTCAAAATAGCGCTTATTGATAAAAGGGTGCCATCACAACCATAGACATTGACCGTCACCATTGGTACACCAATCGCAGCACTTTCATCTCTGATTCCGTTATAATTCCAATCCTCCCATACATTACCGCCAATCTCCGTGGCCCCTAGACTACTGCAAGCATCACCAGGTGCCATCATGGCGGCAATACCCCGGTTAGCTAGGCCCTCAGAGTCAATCAAGCAAGCGGACAAGGAGACATCTATATCGAAGCTATGATCGATTTGATTACTAACTATAGTCGACACCTCCGCGTTGTTGCCATTCAAGCTTGTGTGGTAAATGCTCAGCGAGAAAAAGTATAAAAGGCAAAACAGGAGTTGTTGCCGATAATGTTTTAGACGAGAATAGACTTGCTTGTGACGGATACCGTCACGGCTGTACGTTTTTTTCATGTGATTGTGATTTGTTAAAACAAAACGGTCTTTTCCCTCCCCTCGGGATTAGATTTTTTTCGCGAAACGCTAATGCCCTGAATACCTACATATTGTGATTATTACATTCTGCTAAAGAACACTTCGATAGAAGAATGGACAACACTTCTCTATAGCCAAAAACTAGGCTTACAATTTACATTTAGATAGAAAGAGCTTTAAAATTCATCTTACTAAAAGTAGGAGTATTACCACTCTGTATTCCAAGATATAGCTAAATAAACGAGAGTATCACCGCAATGTGACAAACACACTTTTTTGTGTGATAAAGCCGTGTTTTTTTATGATAAGCTCCTTACTCACCTGTTCTTTTCTTCTCCAAAAACAAAGAGGGAAATAATAAAACCATAGAAATTGTCTCAATTATTCTTATGAAAGTGATTATACTCAAGAAGGGGTGAACACCAATTACAAAGGCCTTTTTAAAGCTTTTCAAGTGACTACCGTAGGAATAATCAATCGAACTTCCGCTCCTACAGCATTATTAGCCAAGCTGATTCTACTACTATTTCTAATAGCTAAGTCAATGCAAAGACGAAGACCAAGACCGCTTCCTCTTTCCCCTTGAGTCCCCGTAGAGGAAAAGAAAAAATCTGGGCGATGAATATATTTCAAGACATTTTCAGGAAAGCCATCTCCCACATTCTGAATAAGAATAGTTTTATTAAATTGATCTTCTTTTAAACTAATAATAACAGCAGTGTTTGCCGGTGAAAATTTCACTGCATTTATCAGTACGTTCCTTAAAATCACCTTTAGTGCTTTTTTATCATAAAAAACCATCACATCTACTTCCTGATACTGCAAATGGAGCTGTTTAGCCTTTAGCAAACTGGATACATTTTCCTCTAATTCTTGCAAGACAACATGTAAGGAAATCCATTCTTTATCAGGTTTTGTTTTTTGTAGCATGAATTGGCCCCAATTCAATAGCGTTTCTAGAATATTCCGTGTATCTCTAGCATAATGATCCAACTGATCACTAATCGAATCCATAAGATGAAACTGTCTTAATCGCACGAGATAAGCAATTTTGTCGCTAAGGTTTAATACCCCTAACAAGGGTTGTCTAAGCTCATGTCCCAATAAAGCAAATAGCTTATCTTTTGCAATATTAATGCGCTCTAATTGGTCATTTTGAACTGCTATCGCACTTCTTTCCTGATGAAGTTCCCTTGTACGATCTGCTATAAGAAGTTCTAATTCTATTTGTCGTTTTCGAATCGCCTTAAGCCTCAAGGAATTAATCATATGCATAATTAAGCCCAGCCCAATAAACAGTAAAAACAGAGATAAAGGTTTTGTATACCAAGGTGAAGCTATTTTGAAACGCTGTATACTTGAATCAAAAAAGCTGAGGTCTAATTCTTGCTTACAGGCAATTTCTAGTTCATAATGACCCGCTGTCAAATTGTTTAGATCAACATACTTCTCAGATAATTCTATCCATTCAGTGGAGAACAAGGTTTCATTTTTTGATAACCTGTAAAAATATTTCTCCTCATTATTAAATAATTCCGGGTAGCAAAAATTCACACGAAAGGATTCCGTTGAAGCTGGTATCGTTAATTCCTTTTGCTGTTTTGGCAGAACCCGCTGGCTTTCCCCTTCTTTATTTAAGATTATTATATCAATAATTTGTATCCTCGTCTTCTCCTTACGCTTCCGCACAAGCTGATCTAATTCTCGTGGGTCAAAAGTTATTAGGCCATTAATCCCACCTATTGCAATTCTTCCGTCATCAAAGACATGCCAAGCAGATTTGTTAAACTCATTGTTCGGCAGATTGTGGTGCTCCATATTTAAGCGAACTCCTCTGCCTGTTTGTAGATCATATTGAACTAAACCGTCATTAGATGGCAACCAGTATGTATCTTCTCTCCCTGGAATCATTGCATGAAAGCTATTCTTCCATTTAGAGCGGTATAAAGGAATCTCTTTAAGGACATCCAGCTTTCTTAACCACATAAAAGGAGAAGCTCTCTCTGGCACAAGAAATACGGTGTCCTGATTTATCACTGTCGTAGAAATTATTTTATATTTCCCTCCAGTCAAACAACTATCTAAAATTTTTTCACTGATAGGATCAAATAAATAAGCTCCTACGTCCGTCGACAACCACCACCCTTCTTTTTCAACATTAATTTCATTAACCTGACTACTGTTTAGCTTCGGGAATTCGACAAATTCATAAGGCGTAATAGAATCTGAATTAACGGGCTGGTAAAACAGCCCCACTGTTGTTCCAACCCAGAGTCGTTGGAGCTTATCTCGAACAGGGATAAGCATCTGAGCCTTTACAGCGTACTCATCATTTCTAGTTGCTTTAACGGGAAGAAGTTCCATCTCATCTCCTAAAGTAGACACACAAACACTGTGCGCATGTGACCCAAGCCATAAACTATCTCCATCAAGCCACGCTTCATAACCATGATTTAGACCTCTCACGCCTAAATCATAATTCCGAACAGTTCCCGTCGTCACATTGAGGAATTTCACCCCCTGGTAAGAACAGATTAAGAGTTCATCTTCTGAAGATGGATTAATACTTCGTAAACTCTGATATTTTAAAGAAGGATAAGTGCTTATTCGATTAATATTTATATCAATTGCTACAATTTCATGTTCCGCCAAAAGAAGAAGGATTTCATCTTGTAGAACTCCAATATACGGTAACATCCCTCCCATATAAAAAAATGAAACAGGCTTACTATATTCTTCTTCCCAAGCCTTATCCTGCCAATTATAAGAAGCACAAATAAGACTTCTTTCTTTACGCAACCATAGCCGATCATATTTATCAAGTGTCAACGCCATCGAATACAGCTGCTCCTTAGCGCTCAGGAGAGGTACAACTGAGGCTTCTTTGTGATTGTACAACCATGCAGGATTTTTATTGTCTAACGGGCTAAAAACCATTTCACCATACCCGAAAAACACAATCAGTTCATCTCCTACAACTGCGCGACTAATTTCAACACCTATAGAGTCTATCTTAATTAGGTCGTCATTTTTCTTACAGAAAAGATGCCCTTCTGCAATGAATATCAAATCTTTTTCTTTTGGACTATGCAAAGCAAGGCTTATGTTGTCCAGTTCAGGAAACACGCCTTCCATTCTCCATTCTTTCCCGTCCCAACTATATATTTCTTGTGAATTAGTGGCAATGAATATACGGTCCCGATCTTGATTAACGCTTCTTATATCGTTTGCTGCAAAGGGTAATTTTTCATAATACTTAGAAAGAGGAACAACCGTATTTTCATAAGGGTTAAATATCAACACCTCGTGAACACACTCATATTTAATTAATGCAACGACCCCAATGCTATTTACATTCACAAGCCATATCAAACCATTTTTATCGATAAATAGCCGAAATCGCCCATCAGGTGAAAGGCCTAAATTTTCGGCTGGGATTTCAGTAAATCCATTACCATCATATTGTTGAATCGCTCCTTGATCAGAAAACCAAAATATACCTGTCGTATCCCGAACGGCTCCTGTTAAAGCCACAGGATCAAGCCCTTCTTCTTTGCCAAAGTGATTATAATCTAACAATTCACTAACCTCAATCTGGGCAAATGCGAGTTGTCTACCTCCAAGTATAAGGAGGGAAACGACTATCCAAATAAATCTATTATTGTAGCTCTTGCGTGAAATGATACTGATCTTTCTATTGGATATTATTGCATGCACAATTTATATCCACTAAAGATAAAAAAAGAGGAGGAGTCTTTTCTTGTCTCTTAATCTAATTCCGTTACGAAATAAGTTGAGACATTCTCACTTGCCTCCGCCAGATCGAGGCTTTATTCATCCTTTTTAACGAACTGTACAACAAACTGACCAGCAATCAGATAATATATCCCGTTAGAAAAACCAGACATATTCAAATGATATTTCAAATCGCTTTCTTTTATTAAAGAAAATCCATTCATTTTTTGACCAAGGGTATTGAATATTTCAACATCGTCCATATTGACCCCTGGCGCATAGAACGTTATCTCTTTCTGACTTGGATTTGGAAAAGCCTGAATCACTGATTCATTAATCGCATCAAGGTAAACTGACCTGATTGATGAATATGAAAATTGCCCATCAAAATCTACCTGCTTGACTCGATAATAATTATGCCCACTGTAAGGCATTTTGTCGAATAAGCTATAATAAATAGGGTCTACACTTGTGCCTGCCCCTTTAACTTTTTGTAAATTATCCCACCGTTTTCCATCAATCGACTTTTCAACGATAAAGAAATCATTGTTTGTCTCTGTTGCTGTTTCCCAACTAATTTTCACTTGATTGTCTCCTAGTAACAAAACATTAAAATGAGAAATTTTAATGGGTAAAATCACACTTGGTTGCCCTACATATTTAGAAATCATGTTTACATAAGCAGCTTGATAAGTAATAGCATTTTCAGTCAATTCCCATGAATTTTCGGGATACCCAGTATTCCAATCTTTATAAGATTTTTGGATAGGTTGGTTAAGTGGAGGTACAAGAGCAGGCCCGGAATAAGATGCAGCAGGGGTATAACTGGGGTTGATACCACCGGGTATAATCCCCGGAGGCGGACCGTATAGAGAGTTAAGCGCATTGTCGAAAACTGTGCCATGATTAAACCAAGCATGATATATTTCATTGATACAATTATCACCTCCATAATCATACATATTAGACAGCATGGCTTTGTTCATCGGGTTTACACCGTGTATAAAATGCATGTACCCACTGGCAGCGCGTGCATAATTAAATAAGTCATCAGCCCCACCATCATCTAAGCCATATTTTATTAGGTTGTTAAACATAATTGAAGCATGACTTTTCTCTCGATTATTACCCCATACATAGCTGCCATCATTAATCTGAGCACGATAGGCATCCGTATTATTCAAAAATGAAATAAGCATATCACTATTACCTGTATGCATGGAACTGACAAAACTGCTTTGGATATTGCTGGCGACTTCTGGAGTAGCATTAGGTAAACTAGCGTAATACAACATAGCATCCTGAACGGAATTTTGAAACAAATACCAATATCCCCAGCTATATGGATTGATCGAAGTGTAATTCGCATCAAAATAATCTCGATAAATAGTATTCCCGGTAGCCGCAAATAAATACACGGCTGCGCATGCCAAAAAATCATCTTGAGCATTTGCGGATACTTCTGGATTAGAACTTAAAAAACCAGCATTATCATAATTAGAATAGGCGGGGTTAGCAATTATCCAATCCCATGCTAATTCAGCTTTTGTCAACAGCATATTTGAATAAGCTGTCATACCCTCCAACTCATACACGATAGCTGCATGGGCAAAAATACTTGCAATAGCTCTTGTTGAAGAAGCTTGTGCTGGGCCATATCTTCTAACTGACATATCTGAGCTGGGAGGACTACTAGCTTGATACCCTGTGACTGCAACTTTCATTAATGCAGAACCATCTGGTTCTTGCATTTTTAACAACCAGTCCAATTCCACTTTTATCTCATCAAGAATATCTGACACACCATTCCCAGATTCTGGCAAATTAAAATCATCACCCCAAATAGAAGGATTGTCTTCATATGCGAATAACAAATCGTGCATTGGGTCATGTGTATAGTTTACATATTTATTATAATCTCCTGCATCATGCCACCCCCCTGAAAGGTCCCTTGACAGGGAAGCGTTGGTAGGGTCTGTTACCAATCGACAATCCAAATCTTGTCCATCATGATTGTGGCAAACCCCATCATTCCAGTCGCCTCCATTGGATACGCTTTTTGCTACTCCACACCTTTGATAATAAAATGCACGAATACCTTGGCTTAACACATCTTCATACACGCCATCTCCTATTTCAAAAATATAGGAACGTAGGTTATTGGTCGGATCGAACACATAATATTCACCAGGAGTTGTGACAGAAGTAAAATCAAACCACCAAACTTTATCCCCCGATTGAGCGTGGGTATTTCCATTATTCCATTGAGATGGTGCTGCACTGTATACCACTGAAAAAGTCAAATTATTGACTATTTGCATTGATCCCCCCGGAGTATAACTTTCGCTGGAATTATATCCAACCTGGGGGTTGGAAAGGATCGCAATCTTTTGGCCCGAAGGTCTATATCCAAATTGATCAATATGTATGTTCTCAGAAACCACCTGCCCGCTAATATTTACGGATAATAATAGTAAGCAGGTAATCATTAAAGTTGCTTGCATATACGGAGCGTTAATTATGCTAGACCAATCTTACGGTCCTGGGGAAGGGGGCATTCATTTAGTTTCATAAAACTTATTTGCCTGGATTAATCCTTTTTGCTTTAGGAAAAAGGATTAATCCAGGCAAACAACAGTTTCTCGGATAAAATAGAAGAGGCAACATCCTCGTTTTTTAGCGGCTTTACTTTTTGTGGAGGGGCAGTGGTATTCTCGGAAGCAACTTTACGGTAGACAACTGCTAACTTCTTGTGCTCATGTTTTTTTTGCTTCTTTACTTTCATGATGATATTTATTTATTGGCAAGGCTCTAATTGGCTCTGTGAGAGAAAACAACATTTTCATAAGCACCAAAACAGGGTATTAACACGAAAGGAAAATAAGAGACTGGCCCTTTTCAGGCCAGTCTCTCCAAATCATTGTTTCAAATGGAAAAAAATTACTTCTTTAAAAACCTCAATGTGGCCAGAATCATCAGCTTAATTGATAATTCTGATTAATAGCATTGGGAAACAGTAGCTTGATTGCTAACTATTTCACCAACACTATTTCACCTTGCAAAAGGCGTTAAAAACAAAGGGGAAATATCAAGCAAATCAGTATACTTGATAGTATTTGTTACAGATATTTTTTCCTACAATCAAAGTCAGCGTGTAAAATCGATGATGTATTAATAAGTTACACTCAAAATTGTAGTCTCAAGGTAGTTGATGACAATTGATTATCATAGTACTGATTTAGACAATGTGATAAGCTTGGGGTATTCTGTGATAAAGCCTTCCTTGTGGATTTAAAGCTTATTTTAAATTTATACATCAACCTGCTTCTTGCCAGGCTATCCTCTCTTGATAAGAAGGTTTTTAAGTCCTTTCTTGTATTTATCACTAAGCGGATAGGATTGTCCCGCAACAACAACAAAACCCTCAATACTGTGTATTCTTTCTAAATGCATTATGTTTATCACATAATTGCGATGTATCCGAATAAATAATTTTGATTTCAAATATTCTTGAAATTGCTTCAAAGGCATTCGATGTGTATAACGCTGATTTTCACAATGAAAATGGCAATAATTACCAAATGCTTCCAATAAGTAAATATCCCGCAGATGTATCTTATCTAAAACTCCTTTTCTATCTTTTAGAAAGATAAAATCCTCTAATATCGCACCTGTATTTAATTGCTTTGATTTCGCTTGAGTATGTGACATTGCTAACTCAATCGCTCGTTTTAGCCTAGTACTGGAAAAAGGTTTTTGCAGATAGGAATAAGGTTGAACCTTTAGTGCCATTTTAAAGAGGTCATCTCGATTATAGGCAGTCATAAAAATTACTGGAATATTAATTTTCCTAGCGAAATTCCCTAGATGTATTCCTGCTTTATCGTTTTCTAGTACAACATCAATTAACAACAACTGTAACTGCGACTGCTGACGCTCTAACGCTTGCTTCGCTTCTACTGCAGTACGAAAATGGATTACATCAGGATTATTGAAAACACCATCTAACATCATCCGTACATCCAGTGCAAAGAGTTCATCATCCTCAACAAGAATTATTTTATTTGTCATCATATTCTGCCAAATCGGTTAAATATGAAATTAATACTAATAAGTACAAACACCGGATTATTAGTGATAAGAGCAGCTTTTTTAGTGATAAAGCTAAAAATTACTGCTGCTTCACTTCCACTATCTCCACCCGCCGCTCGCGGGCCGCAGCAGGGCTATAAATGGAAAGCCGCTCCCCTGCCCGCTCGTCTTGTGCGCTGGCAGCCGCCTTGGTTTCCCCAAAAGATACCTCGGAGATCACCAGCTGCCCGCTTTCCAAATACGGCAGCAAAACACCAGCACGCCAGTTTTGGAAATGGTTGCGCACCGCACTCACGCGGCGCTTGCCCAGCAATAAATTGTAGTCTCCTTTAGCCCGCGGGCTGGTGTAACCTTTCAGGAAAATCTCTACTTCTTGTTCAGCCTCCAATTGCTCTAGCAGAATGGTAGAAAACAAATCCAGCCTTTCGTAACCTTCTACTACTTCTTTTTCAAAAAATAAAGCTACAGCATCCTGTTCTTCCTCGTTTTCTGCATATTGCTCGTAATAGGCATCTTCCCTTTTCAGATAATTGAAATAGGTTTCCGAATAATTAAGGTCGGTTACAGACTTGCGGGTGCGTGGATTTGGATGATCATTGTCGTAAAAGAGGGTTAAGGGCAGAAAATCTTCAAGATTTCGAAAGATCGGCCGCGTAGGGATGGTCGGTTCCGGCTTTATCGGGTCTATGCGAACAATAGCATTGGTATCCACCGGATCTGACGGCGGCGGAGGCACCAGCTTGGCTTTGAATATATCAGGGCAGCAATTTTTGGTATCCGGATCAAGGTAGCGCCCACCAGGACGGTTGGAGCTAAAGTAAGCGACCTCTGGTTTAGTAAAAAAAGGATAAGTATCATCGTAACTGGAATTGATACCCAAGCCCAGGTTTTCTACTGCTCCCCACTCGTCGTTGCCCAAGTAAGGTACCTTCACCAAATCATAACCCCCAAAACCTGGTGGTCGATTGGTACTAAAGTACAAGGTCTGCGAAGCTTCATGAAATTGGGGGCTAACTTCGCCATAAGCGGTATTTAGTGCAGCTATAGGAGAAGGCTCTCCCCATTTACCATCGTCATTCGGTAAGGCTACTTGCCAAAGATCAAAATCACCACTTCCACCAGGGCGCTTACTCACAAAAAGTAAGTACTCTTGTTGAGCGATACTGTCCCACATCAAGGTTGGTTGAGTTGCTGTAGCTCGCGGTGTATTGATAGCTGCAGGCAAAGCCGAAAAACCTCGCTCCCAGCGCCCACGTCTGTCCCTTTCTCGGGTATACAACTGGCAGCTGATGGCCGCACCTTCGGTAAACTGACAGCGGTTGAAAAACATCAATTGCTTGTCGCGGCTCAGCGCCGTATGTGCTGTGTGGATCGTATCCTCATTGAATCCTCTACTCATTACGCGCCCCCGGCGATCATCACGAGAAAACATCACTTTACTGATCTTTCGGGCAGGTTCGTATTTGTCATCTTCCTTTTCGTAACGATAAGAAGTGTAAAAAAGAGTGTCACCAGATTTCCAGGCACCAAATTCCCCATAAGGTGAATTGATACGGCGTGGTAAACGGTCAAGTGTCCATTCCTCTTCCAGTGTTTGTGCTTCCGCCCAGCTGGAGCTCAATAAAGCTGTGCGGGCTTTTTCCTGCTGCTGGGTGCTTCCTTTCCCCGTTGCGATAAAGGTGTTCAGGGCATTGATTGCATCCGAGTACTTTCCCTGACTTTGATAAGCCAAGCCCAAACCCAACCAAGCTGTCGGGTATTGCTGGATGGCAGTGCTTTCTGTTATTTCCAGATAATGTTCTTCCGCGGCTTCAAAGGCCTGAAAAGCGAGTGCTGATTCCGCCAGACGGAAACGAATATCCGGTGCAGGTTTGCGCTCTAGTGCTTGCCGAAAATAGTGCAAAGCTGTATAGTAGTCCTCTTGCGCCATCGCCTGATCACCTTTGCGCAAGAGTGCTGCTGGACGCTGGGCTTCCCCTATGGAGGTCACCAAAAGGAGAACAACGAGTAACAATCCCTTAAAAATAATCATGCCAGATTTTAAACGGCAAGTAAGATGAGGCATACTTTTTTCTTTATTGAGAGATGGTCTAAAAAATAGGACAGGACTTAAACTCCTCCGGAGGGCGAGCTTGCATCAGGTAGTAATGTAAAGCCAGTTCCAAGCCTCCACGACCGTTGGTTGCCGTTTGAAAATCAGAGATATTAATATCATAGCTCAAACCAAAAAGCCATTGCTGGTAGCGCGCTTCCAAATTAACAATCAGAGCATCTTGAAAGCGGTAGTTCAAGCCAGCTCCTAAGCCCAGATCACTGCCTTTGTATGACAGATGATAACGAGCGCCAGCTCCTAATAAAATCTCTTGATAAGCTCCTTGTCGGAAAAAATGATGGACGGCAGTCACGTCCCAATCTTCATTGAGTTCTAATTGACCAAAGGCATAAAACCTCGCCCAAATAGGGACTTTGATACCGCTGGTATTATAAAAGGTGAGTTCAGGGCCATTGAGGTGAGATGCGGCTATTCCTGCATTCAGTTCACTCCGGCTGCGAGGGTCATGCGCTTGATAATTGAGGCCCGCCACCAGTGAACCTAAGCCACTAGATTGCTGACCAAACTGCTCCCCTGTGTTTTGACTTGGATCAAAGAACTCTCCGTTGTACTGATCGCCAAATTGCAACTGTTCCGGCAAAAAAGCTCGTTGACCGAAATCGAATCCTACCCCTGCACTCAACTGATGAACATCCGTCAGAGGTAATACATAGGAAAGGCGTAAACCTATCTGCGTCCACGATAGTTTGCCGTCGCCAGCCTGATCGTACATAAGCACGCCACCAACACCCAGTTGTCCGGCAGGCAATTTTAACTGATGAAGCTTTTGATCATAAAAGGCCGAAAAAGTACGGTAGCTCACAGGCACCGTAGACCATTGTTCCTTCCACTGCCCTCCAATGCGGGTATCCCATTCACTTGTTGCCGTCAGTGCGGGACTCATCTGTAGTGGTGCCAACCATGATTGCGAGAAATGAGGGTCCTGTGCCTTTAAGCTAAAGCATAAACAAAGGAAAAAGGCGCAAAGCGGAAAATAAATAAATGTTTTGGTCTGCATGTCAGTGCGGGGTGCGAGGTGGAAAGTACTTAGTACCCAATTACCCTGACAAAGTAAGATTTTTGCCTCAGATGCCCAAATGCAATCACATCGTTAAGATGGTAAACGGAAACCATCTGCTAATAAATCACCATACAGATTTAAATTATCCTTCATGAATTTGGCTATAAAAGGACAGTAAGGCTTGACTTTCAATCCCTGTTCTCGGGCATAATTCATCGCGTAAGTTGCTAATGCTTCTCCAATGCCATTCCCGCCAATAGCCTTAGGAACAACCGTATGTGGATAAACAACAAAGTCCTTGCGTAAAAGGTATTCGGCAAAGCTAGTTTGGTCATCGACCGTTATTTCAAAACGGTGCTCACCTTCGTTATTAACGACTTGATCTATCCAATTCATAATCTGGTTTTTCAACGCTAACAGTATGGTGAGATACTTAGTTTGTCTGCAAGGCAAAAGAAATTACCTGCACGAGCCCAAAAGGTACTTTAAACCGTTCGTCGAGTCGATGCCCTACGATCCAGATTAATTTGCCGTCCCCATTAAAAAGAAGCGGTACCTGCTGCCGACGAAGACGATCAATCTTGTTATTTACAAAGAAGTCTTGCACTTTTTGATGCTTGCCGCCCATTCCCAAGGGAGCAAAACGATCGCCATCCTGCCAATAGCGAAGTTGTAGTGGCCAAACGAGCTTAGCTGGATTTACGTAGACTTGCAGTGGTGTGTCTACAAATCTCTCCGGCGCTGGTACTGTCGTTTGGCTAATCGTACAACGGTCGGCGAAACGAACAAGCCGCTGATCTTGTGGCCAAGTCAGGTTGTCTTGCACTGCTGAAGGCGTATATACTTGAAGAATAACTTCTTCCTCCTTAATCAGCAGACGATGCGTTGAAGATTCGAGTAAACTCCCAGGCGAGGCCGCTAATATCTGTCGGGTCTGTTCTTTAGAAAAACCATAAGGGCTAAACAATTCCCAGCAAAGTGTTGTAGCGACCTTGTGCTCTCGTAAAGCCTTGACATCAACAATGGCCTCTTCTCCCTCCCATCGGAACAAGTCGGTGCGGTATTGATCGAGCCGTTCTTCGTATAGCTCAAGCATTTCTTCCAATTGCTGAAAATTAGTGGCCGAACGCCCTGCTAAATCAGGTGTCGCCTCATACAGTGGAGGCAAGACGTGATGGCGGAAAAAATTACGCCGGTATTTATCCTCTGCATTGCTCTCATCTTCACGAAATGCTATCTCATGCGTTTGTTGATAATCTTCAATTTGTTGGCGATTGACTACCAACAAAGGACGTCGAACATTGCCTCTTTTTGCCTTCAATCCCACTAAGCCTCGCCAACCGGCACCACGGGTAAAATTGAGCCAAAAGGTTTCCAATCGATCATCCAGATGATGAGCGGTGAGTAGACAACTATAGCCCTCTTGTGTTGTGATTTCATCAAAATAAGCATAACGCAAATCACGTGCCGCCACTTGAATGGAGACTTTATGCGCTGCTGCATAAGCTTTGGTATCAAATCGTCGGCAAAAAAAAGGCAAGCCCATTTCTTCTGCTTGTTGCTGGACGAAAAGGGCATCTGCTTCAGAAGCTTCCCCACGCAATTGAAAATTGCAATGAATGATCCCTGGCTTGTACCCCAATTCACACAACACATGAAGCAACACCATAGAATCCATCCCTCCACTCACTGCCAAAAGCAGTTGATCGGTCGGCGAAAAAAGCGCTTTTTCCCGAATGAAGGAGGCAATCAGATTTAACAAATCAACGTAAGATTTTAGGATAAAAACTAATTATCAGCGAGTTGAGACAAATCACCGCGAAGCAGCTATGAAGCAAGGCTCACTGACTAAATGTAGTTTGGGCTTCAGCCCGAGCTACTTATTATCCTTCCGCTTGATAACGGGCAGGGTTTTAACGACCATCAAAATGGTTTGCGGCAAGCGCTCTTCAACCAGCACCATCTTACCCAACTTGAGGCTTTCCAGGGTTAATTCATCGTAATGACGAATGGTAATGGTTTCCAGCCCTCGATTGATGTTTACCTTAAAGTCTTTTTCCAATATCTCTGCAAAGCGGTCCACTTTGTCATCAATATCATTAAAACATACATTGAAACTAAGAGCCGTATTTTGCATCATGTTCACCTGTAGCCGCAGGTCAGTAATGACCTTAAACATCCGGTTGATGTGGTGCTCAGCCACAAAGGAAAAATCACGGGCAGAAATGGTACACAGCGCCTGTTCTTTTTCCACCGTTACCATCGGAGGATACTTGTCTACGATCTCGTCAGAGATCACGGTACCACCACCTGTTGGATCAATGAAGGATTTTACATACAAAGGAATGTTCTTGTTTTGAAGCGGCTTGATCGTTTTGGGGTGAATCACTTTAGCACCATAATAAGTCATCTCAATAGCTTCCCGGTAAGAGAGAACATCCAGCTTGGTTACATTCTCAAAAAGCCGTGGGTCAGCAGTCAGTACGCCAGGTACATCTTTCCAAATATACATTCCTTCGGCATTCAGACAGTAGCTAAAAATGGCAGCGGTGTAATCTGATCCTTCTCGGCCTAATGTGGTGGAAAAATTCTCGGTGGTACTGCCAATAAAGCCCTGAGTCATCACAAAACCACCCTTATCAAGTAGTGGCAAAGCATGGCGGCGGGCCCGTTCTTCTGTTTCTTCCCACTTTACCCAACCTTCGCGAAAGATATCATCAGTGAGTACCACATCGCGGGCATCCAACCAATGAGTAGGTAAGCCATCCGCTGATAGAAAAGCAGCCATTATCTGCGAAGAAATCAGTTCCCCAACAGGTACAATCTGATCGTAGATATAATCGTAATTCTCATGAGGCTCTTCTTCCAACACCCACTCTACAGCCACAAGGTGATCATTGAGTTGATCATAGACAGGATGTTTTTCTCCCAGCAGCTCACGGGTAATCTCATAGTGCCGTTGGCGAATAGCATTCAGCTTCTCCATTGCCTTGGCCTGATCACCACTTTGATGGGCACCTACTACCTCTTCCAACTCATTGGTTGTACCACTGGTCGCTGAAGCAATAACGATTAATCTTTCTCCCTCGTAATTACGGAGAATGCTTGCTACGTTTCTCATCGCAGCGGGGTCCTTAAGTGAGGCACCACCAAACTTGAAAACTTTTAATTCTTTCTTCACGCGGCGTTCAAATAAAGGAAGTAAGGATACTTCCGGTCTCAAAATGCTGCAAAGATAATGGCTTTAAATACAATGCCCATGCTTTTCCTTACAACGAATTCATCCCCCTGAAACAATTAGAAGAAGCAGCAACTAAAACATTTTATTTTAGAATAAAATTCCGCCAAGGCACAATCCTGCAACATTTTTCTATTTTTACGTTTGTTTTAGCAACTATTTCAATGCCCTTAGGAAAGTAAACTTTCCCACCAGATAACTGAATAACCAATGACACAAGCCATCCGGGATGCCTTAGAGCTCCTGCTAGTAGGCATGACCACCGTTGCACTGGTACTAGGACTCGTTGTCCTGGCGGGCCGGCTGCTTATCCAGCTGGTTAACCGAACTTCTCCTCGCGGACCAGGAAAGAAAGCTCCTCCTTCCTCCTCATCTTCTTCCCTTGACCCGGCCATCGTTGCTGTTATTACAGCTGCTGTAGATGTAAGTACGGCAGGTCAGGGAAGCATTCAAAAAATAGATTCCCTTTAATACTTGGTATGAAAAAAGAAATTAAACTCTGCCTTGTCTATCGCGACATGTGGCAATCCTCAGGCAAATACATGCCTCGAGTGGATCAATTGGTGCGAGTTGCACAGCCTATTATTGACATGGGGTGTTTCTCCCGTGTGGAAACCAATGGTGGTGGTTTTGAGCAAATTTGCTTGCTTTATGGTGAAAACCCCAATACCGCAGTCCGAGAATGGACCCAGCCTTTCAACGATGTGGGTATCCAAACGCAGATGCTGGAACGCGGGCTGAATGGTATCCGAATGAGCCCGGTCGGAGCCGATGTTCGGCAATTGATGTTTAAAGTCAAGAAAAAGCAAGGCACCGATATTGCCCGTTCTTTTGATGGGCTCAACAACCCTCAAAACCTGGCGCTTTCCTTTCAGTATGCTCGTGAAGGAGGGATGGTTGCACAGGCAGCTCTTTCAATTACGCACTCGCCGCTACACACGGTAGATTATTATATCAAGCTGGCAGATCAATACATAGAGCTGGGTGCCGAGGAAATCTGTATCAAGGATATGGCTGGTGTTGGCCGGCCCGTTTCTATTGGTAAAATGGTGAAGGGAATAAAGGAGCGCCACCCTGATATATTGATCCAATACCACAGCCACTCGACGCCCGGCTTCTCGGTTGCTTCCTCTTTGGAGGCCGCGCGAGCCGGGGCGGATATCATTGACGTAGGCATGGAGCCGCTCAGCTGGGGCACAGGACATGCTGACCTACTGACCATCCACGCCATGTTACGCGATGCTGGTTTCAGCTTACCTGATATCAATACCGAAGCCTATATGGCTACCCGTAGCCTGACCCAAGAATTTATCGATGATTTTCTGGGCTACTACATCAACCCTCAGAATCGCTATATGAATAGCCTACTGATTGGCCCCGGCCTTCCTGGTGGTATGATGGGAAGCTTGATGGCTGATTTGGAAAAGAACTTGGCTAGCCTCAATAAATGGTTAGCGAAAAACGGAAAGGACAAGATGACCCAAGAGCAATTGTTGCTAAAACTCTTTGCTGAAGTCGAATATGCTTGGCCAAAACTAGGCTATCCACCCCTCGTAACCCCCTTCAGTCAGTATGTGAAAAATGTGGCACTAATGAATGCCATCCAGCTGATCAAAGGCAAGGATCGCTGGTCGATGATCGACGAAAATACTTGGGGAATGCTCCTTGGCCGATCAGGGCAATTGCTCGGCGAGCTAGGGGAAGACATCAAAGCGCTGGCCACAGCTCAGGATCGCGAATTCTATACCGGCACTCCACAGGATTTATATCCTAACGCCTTGCCTGATTACCGCCAGAAAATGAAAGAAAAAGGCTGGGAAACAGGCACCGATGACGAAGAGTTGTTGGAATACGCCATGCATCCCGGCCAATACGAAGCTTACAAATCGGGCGCAGCTAAAGCGCAGTTTCAGCAAGATTTAGCCAAGCGAAAATCGGCAAAGCAAGCTCCGGCTACTCCGGTCAGTACACCTACTACCCCACCGGCAGCCATCGCACAACCCAAAGAAATGACCATCACTGTTGATGGCAAAGCTTACAAGGTTGCTGTTTCCTATGAAACAGAAAACACCCCGACTACTGGTGCTCCCCAAGAACCAACAAGTCCCACTACTTCTAGTCCGCCTGCTAGTAACCTGAAAAGTATTTATGCTCCGCTCGAAGGAAAGTTTCTACTCACCAAAGACAGTGCTGAAAAGCCTATTAAAATTGGTGATGTGCTCAAAATTGGGGATACCGTAGCCTATATCGAATCCATGAAAGTAATCAATGCCATCACTGCTGACCAGGCCGGAGTAGTTGTTGACATCTTAGGCCGCCACGGGGAAGACATTGAAGAGGATGACGTTATTGTGCGTTTAAAGTAAGTGCAGGACATTCCTGTTTCATTTCTGCGCAATAAAAAGACAGCACGAAATGAAAATGGAATTTCATTTCTCTAAATCGTTAGCTAAGCGCTCCATTTATCCCATAGGGATAGAAATGGAAAAGCGTGCTCACTATTTGTGAAATTCAGAGAAATTCTAGTTT
>NZ_JBOEFX010000120.1:665-1995 GCF_050633125.1 Lewinella sp. | reverse complement strand
TTTCATTTCTGCGCAATAAAAGGACTATGAATTTTTTCTATAGCCTGTATGAAATGAGTGCGTTGGGAGAGATCATTGCTCAGCCCGGAATATTACTGATGCTCGCATTAGCAATTTTGCTGCTATATCTGGGTATTTTCAAAGGGTATGAGCCCCTCTTGTTGATCCCTATAGGTTTCGGTGTTCTGCTTGCCAATATCCCTGGTGGTAAGATGGCGGTAATGACGATTTCAGAAGATCCTGAAATCGCTAAATTGAGCCTACTCAAGCTGACGGAAAAGTACGGTATTATGAACCTGTTGTACTACACGCTCATCAAAAGTGGGCTATTGCCTCCGCTCATTTTCTTGGGAGTAGGGGCCATGACCGACTTTGGGCCCATGCTTCGCAATTTGAAACTGGCCTTCTTTGGTGCTGCAGCCCAATTGGGCATCTTCACCGTCTTGATCGGGGCCATTCTCTTGGGGTTCACACCACAAGAGGCCGGAGCCCTTGGTATCATCGGTGGCGCAGATGGCCCAACAGCTATTTACACAAGCATAGTCTTGGCTCCGAAATTATTGGGTCCCATCGCTATTGCAGCATACAGTTATATGGCTTTAGTCCCCGTAATCATTCCACTGGTTGTACGATTTACCGTAAGTGACACGGAGTTAAAGATCAATATGAAAGAACAGGATCGCCTGTACCCCAATCGTTATGAGATAAAAAATATGCGGCGGGTAAAAATCCTATTCCCTATTGTCTTGACCATTCTGGTAGCTATTATTGTTCCCGCAGCAGCACCTTTACTTGGCCTATTACTATTTGGCAATCTGATCAAAGAAGTAGGCTCCAGCACCAATAGACTATTTGTTGCTGCATCAGAAACCATCATGAACGCAGCGACCATCTTTTTAGGACTAACGATTGGAGCTACCATGACAGCCACCACTTTCCTTGACGGGCAAACGCTTTTGATTATTGGTGGAGGGTTCCTGGCTTTTGCCATTTCTATCTTTGGAGGAATCGCCGCTGTAAAGATCCATAACCTTTTCGTTATCAAAAAGATAAACCCCCTCATCGGAGCTACAGGTTTAAGCGCCGTACCAATGGCTTCCAGGGTAGCAAATGAAATTGCCTTGAAGTATGATCCCCGCAACCATATTCTACAATATGCTATGGCAAGCAACATTGCCGGGGTTATTGGATCAGCAGTAGCGGCTGGGGTTTTGATTGCAAAACTAGCAGGTTAGAAAAAAGGTGGAAGGGTTTTATGTGTGTAAGGGTAGGCTGTTTAATCTGATGGTACAAGAGTGAGACGCTTTTAGGCCTGTATTCACGACCCACC
>NZ_JBOEFX010000120.1:0-547 GCF_050633125.1 Lewinella sp. | reverse complement strand
AGCCCAAACAGGTACAGATTGATTGTACAGCCTAGGTGTAAAGGTATAAGGGTTAATTAGTCCAAGTTTTTGGCGATGGTAAAATAGAAGGTGGTACCCTCTCCCACTTTAGATTCCAACCAGATTTTTCCCTTATGGTCTTCTATTACTTTTTTACAGGTAGCCAGGCCTATTCCCGAACTATTGCTGATGCTTTTGTTTTCTAATGTTTTGAACAATACAAAAATCTGGTCGAAGAATTCATTCTCAATACCAATACCATTGTCAGCAATTTCAAAATGGTAATGGGTGGCACCTTCTTCCCCTGAGATGACTATTACTGGCGCTACGCCATCTCGACTATAACGAAGCGCGTTGGTTAACAAGTTTTGTAATAATTGGTAGATACGAGAGCTGTCAGCCAAAATATGTTCTGGAAGATTTTTAACAATGATTTCTCCTCCTTTTTCATTCAGTAACTGCCGAATATCACTGTTAACCTCCTCAATGAGCTTCACGATCGAAACATTCGTGATTTCTAAAGGGGTATGTGTTATGGTCGAATAAT